>DATIJO010000144.1:0-7887 GCA_035478555.1 Chlamydiales bacterium | reverse complement strand
CTATATAATCGCTGCTAGAAAAGGCGGCATGCATCCGATTATTCTCATCAATAAGATAGACCTCTTATCAGGCCAAACAGAGGAGAGGATTTTTTTACAGGAGTTCATTGATGCTTATAGGGCTTTTGGAGTTCCGATCCTCTGTATCAGTGTTGAATCAAAAGAGGGAATTTCTCAGTTAAAAGAGATGATGAAGGACAAATCCTCCGTCTTTTCAGGCCAATCGGGTGTTGGTAAATCCTCCCTTATCAATGAGACCCTAGGACTTGATCTTCCTGTTGGCGAAGTGACAAAGAAAACATTAAAGGGCGGCCACACCACTACTACAGCTCAGCTGATCCCACTGAAGCAGGGTGGATTCTGCATTGATACTCCAGGAATTAAGGGATTTGGCATTTGGGACCTTCATACCGATGAGGTGCAAGATTATTTTACCGATATCAAAGAGGTTGCAAAAGGGTGCAAATTTGCCGATTGTCTGCATTTGGAAGAGCCAGAATGCGCTGTCTTAAAAGCAATGAAAGAGGGAAAACTTTCTAAACTTCGCTTTGAGTCCTATTTGAGCCTTATAGAAGACACTTTGAAAGAGCATCCTTAATGACTATTAAAACTCTACACGCTTTAGAAATTCTAGATTCCAGAGGAAATCCCACCGTTGAGGTTATTCTCACTACTGATAAAGACATTGAGGTAAAAGCAGCCGTTCCCTCAGGAGCATCCACAGGAGAGCATGAGGCGGTAGAGTTACGAGACAATGATCCTAAAAGATACCAGGGAAAAGGGGTTAAAAAAGCGGTAGAAAATATCAACACCACCATTTTCCAGAAGATCAAAGGAAAAAGCGTCCTCCATCAAAAAGAATTAGACCATGCTTTGATCACCCTGGACGGCACGGAAAATAAATCAAAACTTGGTGCAAACGCCATCTTGGGCGTCTCTCTTGCGGTGGCTAGAGCAGGTGCCGCAACCCAGAAAGTTTCGTTATTTAGGTATTTGAATCCAAAAGCTACTTCCCTGCCCTGCCCTATGATGAACATCTTAAATGGCGGCAAACATGCGGACAATGGTTTGGAGTTTCAAGAGTTTATGATCCGCCCTAAAGGGGCCAAGACCTTTAAAGAAGCTCTTAGATGGGGAGTAGAAGTCTACCATGTATTAAAAGCCATTCTGAAGAAAAAAGGGCTATCGGCAAGCGTCGGAGATGAAGGCGGCTTTGCCCCTCAAATCTCCTCCCATGAAGAAGCGCTTGATCTGATCGTCCACGCAATTGAAAAGGCCGGTTTCAATCCAGGCAAAGAGATCTCCCTTGCTTTAGATCCGGCAGCTTCCGAATTTTTTCAAGATGGAAAATATCTTGGCTCTAAAACATCAGAAGAGATGGTCAGCTACTTTTCCCATCTAAAGAAAAGCTATCCTATTGACTCCATCGAAGATGGCCTTGATCAAAACGATTGGGAGGGCTGGAAAAAGCTAAACGCAATTCTTGGTAAAGATACTCAAATCGTAGGTGATGACATTTTTGTGACTAATCCTAAATTCCTTAAAAAAGGCATTAAAGAAAAGGCAGCCAACGCCATCTTGATCAAACTCAACCAAATTGGCACCCTAACAGAGACTCTAGATGCCATCGAACTTGCCCATAAGAACAACTTTGCAACCATTATCTCCCACAGGTCGGGCGAGACCGGCGATGCCTTTATCGCAGATCTTGCCGTAGCAACCAATGCCGGGCAGATCAAAACAGGAGCTCCCTGCAGATCCGACCGTACCACCAAATACAATCGCCTCCTAGAAATCGAAGATGAGCTTGGCCCAAAGGCCAAGTTTTTGGATTCCAATAAATTCGCTATCTAATTGCAAAAAATACTTTTAACCTATATGGATATCCAAAAAAGGGGTACGAACTAAAATGCCTAGCCGCACGATTGCGACATTCGGCGAAGCGGAACGAGGGGAATATCATTTACCTTATTTAATAAAAGCCCTCGGACAGCTTGTAGAAACCTTAGGCAATCCTCCAAAGGAGAGCGAAGGGCTGCACTATGCTGTGCAAACCCTTTTGTTCAAACAACACCTTCTTTATTTTCGCGTTCAAGAAGAGGGGTTTAGCGTCAAAGACTACCTAGTAGGGTTAAAAATCCTAGAAAAGGCAGATATAGGGCACATTGATGCTATTTGTCTTCCGGGAGTCGGTGATTCTGCCATCATTCATGCGGCGCACCCTGTCTGCAAACTCCATAAAAGTCTTATCATCATGAATGAGAAAGACCTCTACGACTATTTAACCTATATTGAATAAGTCAGAAGGCAGAAGTAAGAAATCAGAAGTGCCGTGGCGGTAATTTCATTACCGCGATATACAGTTGAAGCAATGCAATTGCTTCCGCCATACTTCTGCCTTCTGCCTTCTTACTCCTGACTTTGCATTACTGAAAGTAATGCAGAAGGCCTTCTTGGGTAGGCTTCATTGACTTGTCACCCTCTTTCCAATTGGCAGGGCAAACTTCGCCATTCTTTTCATGGAAGATTAGAGCGTCTAAAATGCGAAGAGCTTCATCCACAGATCTGCCAAGTGGAAGGTCATTGACAACCATGTGTCTTACAATCCCTTGTTTATCAATGAGGAAAAGTCCTCGGTAGGCAAGACCTGCTTCATCATGTAGTACATGGTAGGCTTTGGAGATATCTTTATTAAAATCTGAAACGAGTGGGTAGGAGACTCCTTGGATGCCGCCTTTATTTTTTGGCTGTGACAGCCAAGCATGATGAGAAAACCAGCTATCAACGGAGCAGCCAACGATTTTTGCCCCTCTTTTTTCAAACTCCGCCTGTTTGTCTTGAAAAGCATGAAGTTCGGTTGGACACACAAAGGTAAAGTCGAGTGGGTAGAAGAAGAAGATCACATATTTTCCCAAGTGATCTTTGAGAGAAAATTTATCCACAATCTTGTCTTTGATTACTGCTTTTGCTTGAAAATCAGGAGCTCTTTTTCCCACTAACATGCTTACCTCATAAATAGTTCTTTTGCGTTTCTGATCCATCCCTCTTTGCCAATTGTCGTATCAGGACCATGGCCAGGGCAAACTCTTGTTTCAGGAGGAAGCTTGGAGAGCTTTTTTAGTGACTCCCACATATCTTCAGGATTGGATGTTGGAAATGAGATATTTCCCATCGATCCTTGAAAGAGAGTATCCCCAGAAATAAGAATTTTTTCATTAGGTAGATAGAGTACTACTCCGCCGGGTGAATGTCCAGGAGTGTGAATAATTTTTATAAGAATCTTTCCGAGATAGATCTCTTGCCCATCTTCAAAAAATCGATCGGGCTTGGCGCCTTCTACTTCAAAAAGCATAGGCAAGCCGTCAGAGCCGGGATGTTCTAAATTAGGTGCATCTAAAGGGTGGATCCAGATGAGAGGAGGCTTTTCTAGTTCACGAATTAGCGCAGGGACATCAGCAATATGATCCCAATGGGAATGGGTAAGGAATACAGATTCCAAGCGAAGGCTATGTTTTTTACAAAAAGAAATCAGCAGTTCAGAGCTCCCAAAAGAGGGGTCTATCGCTGCTGCTACTTTTTCTTGATCACAGCCGATGAGGTAGGCATTGGTCTCAATGGGACCACAGGGAAATTTCTCCAGTAACATTAATATGCTTTAAGATTATCCATATTGAAAAAACATTAGCAAGGGTTATTTAAAGGCAAAAGGCAAAAGGCTAAAGGCAAAAGTGCTGTGGCAGCGATTTCATCGCTGCGATAAAGATTTTTTTATTGTAGAAGCAATGGAATTGCTTCCACCACACTTTTGACTTTTGCCTTTATAAAGATGCATCGGAGAGGATTCGAACCTCTAACCACCCGGTTCGTAGCCGGGTACTCTATCCATTGAGCTACCGATGCAGAATAGGTTATTAATCATCTCTAGTAGAGAGGTTTTTACGCAAGGATTTAAAAAATCCTTTGTATGGGCCAAAGAGGGTGGAAGAGAGCTCTTTCGGGGTGATTTTATGGACATGGGAGAGGGAAGGCGAAAGGGGCGCTTGAGGTGTGGTATAGATAGGTGAGATGAAGGGGTCAACGGTGATGAACTCATAGCCATGGACAAAGTCCCTTCCTTGAAACTCTTCAGAAAACTCCTTTTCTACGAGGGATTCCCAGTCTCTATCTTTGGCATGGCCCCAGGATCGGACCTTCTTTAGCATCTCATTTTTTGTCCTCACCCAGCTGTAGTGGTGGACCATGGGTTTTTCTTCTAGGCCTAATATGCCTTCTAGTTTTTGACCTTTTCCTTGGGTAAACATGCCTGATCTTTCCTCTTTTTGCATGATTAGCTTACGGTTTATGGCAGACCTTTTCGCAAAAAGAGGCGATGTCTCCCAGGTTTTGGCCTGAAATCTGGGTTCACGGAAATACCAGTAGCAGTAGAGCTTTAAAAAATCGTACTTGTGAATAGGGTATTTTTGAAGAAAGGCTTGAAAATGATCTCCATCCGGGATCTCATCGGCATCTAAAAAAAGAACATATTCAATCTCTTTAGGTAGGTGTGCGAAGCCTAGCATCCGGCCGGCATTATGCCAATAGTGTAAGGTCTCTTTTCGCTTCCCAAAAAACGGTCCGGGGAAAAAGGGAAAAAGAAGGAACTTCACATCAGGAAATTCTTGAAAAATGGCGTTGAGCAGGAGCGGGTCTTCTTTTTTTCCATCAAAAAAATGGTCGGAAACGGAAACGATAATTGTGTGAGAAAATTTTTTTACCTCTTTTATGGAATCCCATAAAAAACGGTATTCGTTAGAACAAAAATTGATCAAAGTTGCGATTGTCATCTGAAAGAACTATACTCTGGATAGAAGTAAAGAGCAGCTAAAAATGCATATTGTCATTCTAGGGGCAGGCGATCTGGGAACTTACGCTGCAAAGCGTCTTGCCAAAGAGTCTCATGATGTGGTCATCATCGACCAGGATGAGAAGAAGATCCAAACGATTACCCAAGAAATCGATGCAGCTACGCTTGTTGGAAAAGCATCGGATTGGAAGCTCTTTCAGGAACTAATGAAAGAGGATTCCCTTTTTCTAGCATTGACAGGTTCAGATGAGGTCAATTTAAGCGCCTGTCACATTGCTAAAAACTTAGGCTATCAAAAGACCATCTGCCGTCTGATTGAACCTACCTATTTAGACCGCCTCTCGATAGATTTAGGAAAGCTATTTTCTGTGGACCACTTTGTTTGCGCAGAAGCAGTGGTTGCAAACGAGCTTCTTAGCATGCTGCTTCATCCAAGCGATCTCTTCTCTCATACTTTTGCACACGGCTCGATCCTCATGAGGACGCTCAAGGTGCCTATTGATTGGAAAAAAGAGACCGTTCCTCTAAGCAAGTTGGGTCTTCCAAGAGAGCTGCTTTTAGGCCTGATCAAAAGAGGCAATGAGGTGATCTTTCCTCATGGACAAGATGTGATTATGCCGGAGGATGAGATCACCATGGTTGGCGCAAGCTATCACTTCCACCACTTGCATGAGATCTTTCCTGTCCCTAAAAAAAAGCCCTCTTCTGTCACAGTGACAGGAGATACAAAGACATCTCTTCATCTTTGCCACTTTCTGCAGAAGAAAAATATTTCTTTTAAGATCATCGAACATGAAGAAAAAACCTGTGAAAAATTGGCGGCCATTTTTCCCAAGGCCACAGTTTTGAATCACAATGAAAAAGATCTAGATTTTCTTCTTTCTGAAAAGGGAAAGGGAAACGTCTTTATTTCTTTGAGGGACAAAGACGAGGAGAACCTTCTTCTTTCTGCTCTTGCAAAAGAAGCAGATTATGAAAAGGTAGCGGTACTTCTTACGGATAATACTCTTGCTCCCATTCTTCAAAAAATGGGGATTTCTTATGTCTTTTCTGAAAAGGTCAGCTTTTTTGACAAGGTTCTTGCTCTTATTTCTCCATCAAATGTGATGGAGATCGCATCGCTTGCAGATGGCAAGGCAAGTGTAATCGAGATCAAAGTATCCCCAAGATCAGAACTTATCGGAATTCCTCTTGCTAATCTCAGCAGCTCTCTTCCACAAGATCTGATCATTGCAGTAGTTGAGAACAAGGGAAAGGTAAAACTTGGGAAAGGCGACATCTCTCTTTCAGAAAACGACACGGTGGTGCTTTTGGCAAGCTCTGAAAAAATCCATGAAATCAAGGATTTGTTCTAGATGAATTTCTCGGAAATACTCCGAAATCTTGGATCTTTCTTCTTCTACTTTTCTATCATACTTGTAGCCCCGCTCTTTGCAGCGCTCTATTTTGAGTATTTTGCGGTGCATACTGTACAGTATCCTTTTTCCGCCTCGCTTGCCTTTTTTCAAACGCTTCTTATTACTCTTGTCCTTTCCTACTTGTTCACTCTTTTTGCGAAGAAGAAGGCGACCCTTTACCGAAGAGAGAGCATTGTGCTTCTCATTGCCATCTGGGTCTTTGCAGTACTCCTATCTTCTCTTCCCTTTATCTTCACTAAAACTCTAAAGCCCTTGGACGCCTTTTTTGAATCGATGTCTGGACTTACCACAACAGGCTCAACTCTTTTTACACCCAAGGCGTTTGATATTTCCACAAGCCAAGAGGTCCCTATCACTCTTTCCTCTCCTGATATGCCAACTATCCATTACCAATACTTTGGCACTATCCCCATTCAAGCTGTCCACCCCGCTCTTCTTTTTTGGAGGAGTTTTCTTCAGTGGCTTGGCGGCATGGGGATCGTAGTATTATTCTTAACGCTACTACCCGCATTGGGAATGGGCGGCAAGTTTCTCTACCAAATGGAAAGTACGGGCCCAGTTAAGGACACAATCCATCCCCGAATCAGAGAGACCGCGTCGCTTCTTTGGAAGCTCTATGTGGGCCTTACCATTTTGCAGATGGTACTGCTACTTTTAACTAACAGCGAGATCTCCTTCTTTGATGCGATGACCCTTTCTTTTTCTACGCTTTCTACAGGAGGATTTTCTATCCATGATACCTCAGTTGCTTTCTATAAAAATCCGGTGACGGAATGGATCATCATCGCTTTTATGCTTTTGGGGAGTATCAACTTCGCTTTCTACTTCTATCTCTGGCAGAAGAACCTAAAGAAGTTTTTTACTCCTGATTTTTTTCTCTTTGTCTTTTTCATTCTCGTAGGTTCAGGGCTCTCCGCCTACTTTTTAGTAGGCACTCCTAATTATCAAGTGGGAGCGTTGGCTTCCACCTACTCTATTTCCGATGCGATCAGGGCGGGCAGCTTTCAGGCAATCTCCGCGCAAACAACTACCGGATTCTTTACCGCAAACTACATCCTTTGGCCCTTCAAGGTCCAAATGATCTTACTGATATTGATGTTTATTGGGGGCATGTCCGGGTCTACCGCCGGCGGTATTAAAACCTCGCGTTACTACATTCTCTATAAGGTCCTTCTTTTCCGCCTGGAATCTCTTTTCAGACCAGAAGCTGTAAGACGTCTTGTCATTCATGGATCTGAAATTGATATGAAGAGTGCAAATAGCGTGCTCTCTTTCTTCTGTCTAGTTGCATTCTTTTCCGTCATTGGCGCGCTTTTCTTTACCATCGACGGCATCGACCCCGCTACCTCCACAGGACTTATTGCATCCTTTATTAATAATACCGGCATGGGCTTTGATTTCGCCGGCCCCCTAAATGCCATTAATTTCCTCTCTCCCATCTCTAAGCTCTTCGCTATCTTCTGGATGCTCCTAGGAAGGCTTGAATACTTTGTGGTGCTTCTTCTCTTTTTCCCTAGCTTTTGGAGGGGGAAATGAGTTTGTGGCAAAAACAATGGCAAGAGTTTGCCGAAAATTTCCATGATGGCTATGCCCATATTCATCTTAAAAAATATGGATCTTCTAAAG
>DATIJO010000143.1:0-3500 GCA_035478555.1 Chlamydiales bacterium | reverse complement strand
TTTGGATCTTTTCAATCCATCTAGATCCAAAAAGAAATCCAGCGCCAAAAAAAAGAGATAAAAGAATAAGAAAAAAGAAAAACTTCTTCACGAAAAAAACACTAGCTTCTTATCGAAACCAGCGTAATACTTTCAGTATTCTAATTCCAACAAATATTTTCAGAAGATCTCCAGGAAGGAAAGGAAGGACTCCCAAGAGAAGAGATTTTTCCACGCCTACGAAGCAGGCCAGCCTTGCTGCGCCAAGGAGATAGATAATCAGGCTTCCAACACCCATCGCATAGAATACATTCAAAGAGGTGCGCTCTTTTCTTTCTACCATCGCTCCTATCACATAGGTAGCTAGAAGATAGCTGATAAGATATCCACCGGTTGGCCCTAAAAGATAAGCTGCTCCTGATAATCCCCCAGCAAATACAGGGAGACCAAAGGCTCCTTGCACCAGGTATGCCATGACGGAGTAAACAGCTTTTCTTCCAAGAAGAACTCCCAGAAGAATGACCATCAAGGATTGGGTTGTGATAGGAACAGGTGTAAAGGGAAGAGGTATGCTGATTTGAGCAAAGAGAGAAATGAGAAC
The DNA here is from genome assembly GCA_035478555.1 of Chlamydiales bacterium. Lineage (GTDB taxonomy): Bacteria > Chlamydiota > Chlamydiia > Chlamydiales > SM23-39 > DATIJO01. The sequence continues at coordinate 2,920 of DATIJO010000143.1, read as the reverse complement.
GCTTCCTCCAAGAATAGCTAAAAGTGAAAGAAAAGGTGAGCTTTTATCCTGGGTAAATACAGCATCTAATGTTTTCATAGGCACCTATGGATTAAAGCGTATTTGATAGCACTTTTTCCCAATCTATGCAAGGGGATTCATAGCGGGGCTCCATGTGGGTGGACCACCCCGGAATAGGCGAGAGAAGGAGCGCCCCCTTCTGGCCTAAAGCAAGAAATTTTTTATGGTCTTCTGAAATTTTTCTATTTATAGAAAATTCTCTATGGACGTCCAGATGGGACTGTAAAGTAGAAAAAAGCATTGCAAAGGTATTGGTTGTCGATGGAGTAGTGCGCCAATGAGTAGAAGGAGATAGAAGGATCTGTGATGAGAGATCTTTATATTCAGGATGATACTTATCTTGATGGTCATAAAGGGTAATATAACCTGCAAGGTTGAGATCGATCCCTTCTCGAAGGATCTTCGCCCAACCTGGACGATGAATATAATCATCTTCTAAAAAATAAATAAGCGTGTCTGGCGCGAGCTTCTTTTTTTCTACATGCTCTAGCATCTTTAAAAAAGATCCTGCTTCGCTCCCCTCTTTGATCTTGATCACAGGATAGGGAGCATTCTGTAGAAAATGATCGTTCCCATCTCCATGAAAGGTATCTAGGAAAAAAGTGATCTCAATATTTTTTTCCTCTTTGGTTGTAGCTAGGAGATTTCTATAACAATTTTCCCGGCTGAAGAATGAATGCCTTTCTTTTTTATGAGAAATAGAGGAGTAAAGGCAGTATCTTGCAAAAACTTCTATTTTTCTTGGTCTTGAAAACAATCTCATAAAGATTTGAGGATTTTGACAGCTTTTAATAAGAGATCTTTTGTTTCAGGAAAGGTGATTTGCATTTCTGCATCGGAAAGAGAGAACCATTTTCCTTGGGCAATTTCATTGGCATCTAGTTCGTATGTGCCTACCGTTTCCGCAAGATAGTAGCTCACTTTTTTGGTAACAGGCTGACCCTCTTTTCGAAATTGGTAGACTTCGATAAAGGGCTCGCTATGAAGAATGCGCTTGATGCTTAAAGCGGTCTCCTCAAGAAGTTCTCTTGTAGCTGTCTGCATTGCATCTTCGCCTTCTTCTTTATGGCCTTTGGGAAAGCTCCAATGCCTTCCTTTTTTATGCTGGATCAAAAAGACATACCAGCCTTTTCCATCAAAGGTTACTGGAATTATGCCAAAAGATTCCTCATGGAGCATATGGCGCAAAAACTAGGATTGAGTTATGTCCGCCGAAACCAAAAGAATTGGAAAGTGCGACATTGATCTTATGCGCTTTCGCTTTATTTGGAATGATATCAATATCGCTTAGACCAGGTTCTGGATTTTCGATATTGATCGAAGGATGAAGCATGCCCGTTTCAATTGCTTTGATTGTTGCTACCGCTTCTAATCCACCTGCAGCCCCTAAGCAATGGCCGATCATCGATTTGGTTGCGTTCATTTTGATGTTTTTAGTATGAGGCCCAAATACTTGTCTGACGGCCTGCACCTCGCACATGTCCCCGGCTGGAGTAGATGTTGCATGGGCATTGATATAATTGACCCTCTCTTTTGGGACTCCTGCATCTTTTAAAGCGTATTCGATACAGCTCGCAACTCCAAGACCGTCTTCTCTTGGGTCTGTCATATGGTAAGCATCGCAAGTGGTAGCTCCGCCTAGATATTCAGCATATATAGGAGCGCCTCGTTTTAAGGCATGCTCTAGGCTTTCCAAGATCAGGACACCAGAACCTTCACCCATGACAAATCCATCTCTTCCTTGGTCCCAAGGTCTGGATGCTTTCGTTGGATCTTCATTTCTAGTGGAAAGGGCTTTACAAGCAACAAAGCCGGCAAGGCCAATAGGAGAAATAGGAGATTCAGACCCGCCGCAGAGCATTAGGTCAGCTGCGCCATTACGGATCTGTTCAGCAGCTGCAATAATACTATTGTTGGAGGTGGCGCATGCAGTAGAAATAGAAAAATTCGGCCCCATGAAGCCAAGGTCAATGGCAAGAAGCGCACCGCCCATGTTCGTGATGATATAGGGTACAAAGAAGGGAGTTAAGCGTTTAAAACTTTTTTGTAATAGAGTTCCTACTCCATCATAAAAGGCAGTCATCCCGCCCATCCCGGAACCAATTACAATGCCGCAGCGTTTTTTATCGAGTTTATCTAGCCCTGCCTGATCTAGTTTTCCATGCTGTAGCGCTTTTTTTCCGGCAACCATTACATAGCGGATAAAAGGGTCTACTCGTCTAGCCTGTTTTTTGTCCATATAGGCTTCCGGATCAAAATTGCGAATAACACCGGCAAAGCGGGTAGGATATTCCGCGACATCAAATTCCTCAATTGGAACAATACCGCTCTTTCCTGCAAGTAGTTGATCATAGTAGTGGTTCACATCGGTTCCAAAGCAGGAAACAATGCCCATCCCGGTGACTACTATACGACGCTTTTTCTGCATGGTTTTTCCTCGAATTTAGTTTTCTAGGTTATACCAAAGAAAAAATTAACGCAAGGCTTGTATGATTTCTTTGATAGAACTTACTAATTATACTAATTAGTAAGGTTTTTGAAACGTTTAAAAATAATGTTATTATAAAATAAATAACTTAATTTAATAAATTAATTTCTTTTTTTAAAGGGTAGAAGCAATATAATTGCTTCTTTGGCACTTTTGACTTTAATTGACTTTCTCGTTGGAATAGTCGATATCTAATTCAACTATCTTACTATCAGGATAAAGCCTTTCCAATTGGTATTTTTCCCTTAGGCCAGGCATGAAAAGATGGATCATAATTTCGGAGTAATCAATAACGACCCAATCCCCTGTTTGCAGACCTTCTACATAGGGGGGTTTTTCCCCCATTCCTTCCATTAAGGCATGGGCAATTGC
>DATIJO010000142.1:0-14331 GCA_035478555.1 Chlamydiales bacterium | reverse complement strand
TAAAAAAGGTCCCCTGTTTCTTCGGAAATTTTATTAGGGTCTTGGGTATCGATCGCTTCTAGTACCTCATGGGCCTCTTCTAAAATGTAGGGTTGTAAAGTAAAAAATGTTTGTTCTCTATCCCAGGGACAGCCGTTAGGTCCTAAAAGAATATCTGCTAATTCAAGTAATTGATCAAATTCTTTCATAAAAGATAATAATTAAATTTATTTCCAATATATTTTAATTACACTAAAAAATAATTTCCGATTTAAAAGTAATCTATTTTATAGTATAATTACATACTAAGGATTATTCTGTTAAGATAAATTTTATGGTAGTACGTATTAATATACAACAACAGCCTCAAGGTCCTGGTGGGGATCCCATAGAAATAGATTGGGATGCTGAATTCCCTGCCCGTGTGCCTTCGCGTATGGAAAGAGCTGTCAATTTTGCAGATACTGCAGGCAGATGGATCATCCATCAAACAGCGAACGCTGCTGATTTTTTTAGTCTTAGTAGAGAAAGAAATTATACTGCTCCGCTTCTTGAAGGGGCCCATGATCAAGAGCGATCAAGACAACTTCCGGAAACAATGGACGATCAGGTAGTTCCGGTACTTGAAAAACTAAATAAAATGGACACCATTTCAGAACCTGTTCAAAGCACAGAAAACCTAGGTGAAGCCGAAGAGAGATTATTAATGGGAAAATTGGACGAAGATCTCAGGAAGCAGTGCGATATCTTCGTTGACAATGCATCCGTCTACATGGCAATTTCATGGATCTCCTGGGCAACCGACAAACCGATCGATGACAGCTTGCTGATGGAGCTTATGAAAGAGGCCACGTTAAGAGAAGATGGAAATAAACGCTATCTTTGGGACGTCATTGCAAGTAAAGACTATTACTTAAACTTAGGTTCTGAAAACTCTATTTTTGGCAAAGAGATATCATGGTACATCAATAGGTTCATTGGATGGATTACCTGCTGGCTTGCCTACATGATCCTTGCAGGAACAATTCAAAATGCATGCGATAAAATCCTAAACTTTGCTTCAAAAGGATCCGAGCAAAATGACACGCTTGTGAAAATTGGCGGCGAGTTCTCAAAAATCTTGAACCGCATTACGGGAAAGTACCTGAAGGCTGTAGAGACCTTTGTAAAAGGCCAAGATAAAGAGGGGGTTTTATCAGAACACCTTGCAGAGGAGATGTCCAAGATCCGAGGCAATTTGGAAAGTGGCATTTACCGCGATTTCAGCTCTCTTTTCTGTGATAATTTTCTTCCTTGGATCCAAGTAAATACTGATGGTCGATACAAACCTCTAAAATACTTTCTTTGGGCCCTTTGTTGGATCGTTTGTTGGCTGCCTATTGGTCTTTTGCATCTTTATATCCGCTACAAGGGACTTCCCGACGCAATTCATAGTGTTCTACACACTAGCGCCGGCGCAATGAAATTTAAACCTGCCCAGCATGCACTCAATTGCACGCTTGAGCCCCATCTGAACGCATTAAAGGATATTTTGCGAGATCCTTCTGCTTCCGGTCCTGATGTTAAAGATGTACAAGAGCTTCAAACCAAACAAAATATTGCGGAAGCGGTCAGTAAACTTCTCAAAATCCTCAGTTTGGAACCATTTCATACAAAAGATGAAATGGAAAAGGTATTACACGGAACAGGAAAGAGCTTTTTCGATAACTTTCTTGATGCAGATGGCACCGAAAAAATTCTTTCCGCAATTACCAAACTTACTCAAGGAAAAACGGTAGATGAACTTGTGAATGAAGCCCTCAATAGTGGTATGAAGGATATTCTAATTATTGCTTTCAACTACTTCCTTAAACCTATAAAAGCAAAACAGGTCCTTTCTAAGATCATGGAAGCCTTTAATGGGGTTTTTGATAGAAGAGTGTTAAAAACAACGGAAGAATGGCAAGAGTGGCAGAACGAATATCGCGAGAAGAAGATGACCATTGAAAAAATCTGTGATGGCATTGTCAGAATGTTCGTTCATCAAAAAGCTCAAGAGGTGGTCAATGGCCCCCATACTGCAACACAAAATGATCTTTTACAAAAGGAAGTAGGCAATATCAAAGAAAAGATCTTTAAATGCAGAGATGAAATGAAGGCGCTTCTTGAGACTTTGCCAGGCACACTAGATAACAACGATCCTGTTGACGCTTTAAAACAAGTAGAGTCTATGAGAAATGCAATAAAGGCTGTTGCAAGTGGTCTTTTCTTAGACGAACGTAAAGATCTCTCAGAAGCCGCCATTCAAACACTTCTTGATGCGACAAGAGGCATCAACAACAGCTATCAGAAAATTGCAGAAATGCTCGTACAGATAAAAGAGATGCTTCTTTTCAAGAAATATTTCTTGAAAATGCGGGGTGTGAAAGAGACGCTTTTAACAAAAATGAAAAATATTGCTGCGTATTTAAGAGAAAAAGATCCGGGAGCGGGATCGGAAATACAAGAGATCAAAGATATCCTCTCAGAAATTCAATCAAACTATAAAGACTCAAAAGAACTGAGTACGTTAGACCCCTATTATAGAACGATGTCAAATAATGTATCTAACATCCAAATCAATCAAATTGCCTTAGATAAATTGAGTCTTTTAAGGTCCTCCCCGGCAATCAACCTACTTATACAACTGGTGAAAAAAGCAATTCAAAACCAAAGACCTTTGGACAGAAATGATCTGCAACGTGTGGACGACCAAATTGCTGAACTTATCAGATTTCTACCAACAGCCTCAATGAAAGATGCAATTAGAGGTGCGATTGCCAGGATAGTCAGTTCAAGCACCCAAGAAATCCTTGATCAATACCTGGAACAACTAGAACAAATTATTGCTGAGCAAAAAGCAGACATTGAAAGCACGATTCGCCATCAAATTAGTGACTTTGAAAACACCGTTGATCAATGGAGCAGTGCGCTTGAGAAGATTATGGTAGAAACCTATACTACTAGAGAAACCACGGACAAAGAAGACATCAAAGCAAAACTAATCAATCTGAACGAAGAGCTCGATATAATTGAAAAACAGGTTAAAGTCCTTGAGAAAGTAGAGCTGAAAGAGCAGCCAAGCAGCCTTGGTTCCACTATTGCTTCTATCGGCAGCGGAATCGTCTCAGGAGTTGCAAGTGTGTTCACAGGTCTTGTTGGCTTGATTCTTGGCGGGCCTGCAGTCGCCGTTGGAACAGCAGCCGCAGCAGGACTAGCTGCAGACGCTTTCAAACCCGATATAGAAGAGAGCCTAACAGGCGCAGGACATGCCATAGAAGGAGTAGTGAAGGACAAGGCCGTTAAGGCTATTCACGATGTCCTAATGCCAAAGCTCATGAAAAAGGTAGATAGCCTTTATAGCCTCTTACAAAAAGAACACACCTGGCAAGGGCTTGGAAACGGCGCTCTGGACGCTACCGTTACCTGCTTCAATCAAAGATAATTAAAGTCAAAAGGCAAAAGGCGGAAGGCAAAAGTGCCGTGGCAGAAATTACATTTCTGCAATCTATATAAGTAGAAGCAATGAATTTTGCTTCCACAATACTTTTGACTGATGCCTTTAAAAATTACCACTTTTTTTGGTTCTTAGATATGCAGTGGGGGGCTGCTCGACTAGACTCCCCTTGATTCTCCTGATTGTTTTGGCAGGACGTTGCAAGAATAGACAGCAAAAACAGACCTAATAAAAATTTTTTCATCTTTTACTCCTAAGTAGCCTTTAAAGTTACATCTATGCCTTTATTTTATTTTAAACAAGAGGGATAATGTCCCTATGGTTAAAAAAGCAATTTTTGTAGCAGCTACAGGGCAAAATGTGGGTAAGACCACGGCTTGTTTGGGGCTAGTTTCCGGTCTAAAGAAGAGATATCCAACCGTTGGCTTTATGAAGCCGGTGGGACAAGAACACGTGGAGACCGAAAACAATCTGCATGTGGATAAAGATGTTGTCCTTTTTAAAAATTGGTTTAAGCTGAAAGATGCCTATGAGGATATGAGCCCCGTCCTTTTTCCCAAAGGATTTACTAGGGATTTTTTAGATGGTAAAATTGAACATCAATCGCTTACGACCAAAATAAGCTCTTCCTTTGAAAGGATCTCAAAAAAAAATGCGATTACTGTAGTAGAAGGCACTGGCCATACAGGGGTAGGTTCGATCGTCAATCTCAATAATGCACAAGTAGCCTCTCTTTTGGGCCTTGAGATGATATTGACAGCGTCGGGCGGCCTAGGTTCCTCTTTTGATGAGCTAGCATTAAATATTGCCCAATGTGAAAAATATGGGGTGCCGATTGCAGGAGTGATCTTAAACCGTGTCCTGATAGAAAAAAGAGATATGGTAGCGGAATATATGTTAAAAGCTCTAAAGCGCTGGAAGATCCCCTTACTTGGTATTATTCCTTACAATGATTTCCTAAGCAACCCCACCATGGAGGACTTTGAACTGCTTTTTCAGGCAAAGCTTCTTTCAGGGACTACTTCCCGCATGCAGCATTTTGAAGAGATCAGGCTCGTTGCATCGTCTGTTGACCATTTTCGAAATATCACTCTTCCTAACACTCTCATCATAACGCCTGCGTCCAGAGAAGATATTATCCTGGCCACTTTGACAAGATATTGGGACTATAAAATTTCTATGCCTGAAGAAGATCTAGGGGCGGGTATGATCCTTACAGGCAGCAAACCTCCTAAGGAGTATATTATTGAACAGTTAAAAAAAGCAGACCTTCCTGCCTTATACGTCCCAATTAGTAGCTTTATGGCAATGAAAATGATCACCTCTCATACGACTAAAATCCGAAAAAAAGATGCAGCTAAAATCCAAGAGGCAATTCGGACGGTTGAGAGCCATATCGATTTTCCACAGCTTTTCAACTATCTTGAAACCTGATAGACTCTATTCCATGACTTTCAAAATACTCAACATTCAAGCTTTAAAAGATGCGGTCCTCCATAACGATCCCTTCCCCTATTTGGTGGTAGACAACATCATTCACCCAAAATATCTAGAGCAGGTAGTAGAGAGTTTTCCAACCCTTTCCAAGCGCGGCAGCTTTCCTTTAGACACCTTAAAATGCGAAGGCCACTTTGATCAGTTAATGAAGGAGCTGCAAGAGCCAAAACTGAAAAATCTTATCGGCGAACGCTTCTCCATGGACCTAAAAGATAAGCCATCGATGATCACCGTAAGGGGCAACACCACTGAAAGAGACGGCCATATCCATGTGGACTCAGTCGATAAACTGATCACCTTTTTGCTCTATTTAAACCCCAATTGGCAGGATCCGAAAGGAAGACTTCGTCTTCTCTATAATAAGCATGATCTTAGCCCATTTGCCGCGGAAATTGCTCCTGAAGCCGGCAGATGTCTCATTTTTAAAGTGACCCCTAACTGCTGGCATGGGCACGAGGTTTTTACAGGAGAAAGAAAATCGATCCAATTGAATTACGTTACCTCCGAGCAGGCCTCCCAGCGCCATCTGAAACGCCACCGCTTCAGCGCTTTCCTTAAGAAACTATTTAAGAAAAATGAAACGAATTCTCCTTATTAAGCTCACCTCTTTAGGAGATTTGATTCACGCCCTTCCTGCATTGACCGATGCGAGGGGCTTTTACCCTGATATTGAGATCGATTGGTTAATCGATGAGAATTTTCAAGAGATCGCTAGCTGGCATCCTGCAATTCATCGTATTTTCACTACCAATCATAGAGAATGGCGACATGGCCTTACAAAACCACAGACCCTATCCTCGATCTACTCTCTTATCAAGAAATTAAGATCCACTCAATATGACTTAATTGTTGATGGGCAGGGCAATTTTAAAACCGGCCTATTCACTCTCTGCATGAAGGGGATAAGATGCGGCTTTGATAGACATTCGGTCAGAGAGCCCATTGCCCACCTGGCCTATCAAAAAAAGGTCTCCTCCTCTAAAAAAAGCCATGCGATCAACCGACTTAGGGAACTTTTTGCTGGCGCTTTAGATTACCCAATTCCTAAAGACCCTCCTGAATGCGGAATATTGGAAGATCGCTTTCGTCCGCCTTCCTGCTCACTACCCGCGTCCTATCTTGTCTTTGTCCATAATGCTAGTTGGCAGACAAAGCTATGGCCTGAATCCCATTGGATAAAGCTTATTAAAATGGCTGTGGATAGAGGTTATAAGATCCTCCTTCCCTGGGGCAATCCCGAAGAAGAGGCAAGAGCCAAAAGACTTGCCATTGACCCCCAGGTACAAGTACTTCCCAAACTGGCTCTTTCAGAGGTGGGATATGTGTTAAAAAGAGCACTTGCGTGTGTGTCAATGGATACAGGACTATCTCATCTCATTGCAGCCTTAAATATCCCCTCTCTTACCCTCTACGGGGCAACGGATTCAGGGCTTATTGGCGCTAGCGGGAAAAATCAGCTCTACTTAAGGACCACTCTTGCTTGCGCCCCATGCAATAAGAAAAAATGCAAACTAGAGCCAACATCAAACACTCCCCCCTGTCTAGCCCAAATAACACCTGAATTAGTTTTTAATAAGCTATTACAGCTCTTGCCAAAGAATCCTTCCTAGCTTATTAAAAAGCTATGAAGGAATCCCATCCTAAAGAGCTCTATGTATTAGCATTGGCAGAAATGTGCGAGCGCTACACCTTTTGGGGAATTGGCAATCTCTTAGTTCTCTATTTGATCGACTATTATAAATTTTCCGCTGAATCAGCCGCCCATACCTACGGCCTCTTTGCAGGCTTTGCAGCCTTTCTTCCTTTGATCGGTGGCTTCATCGCTGATAGATGGAACTACCACCAGCCTCTGTTTATCGGTGTCTTTACCAATGTGGTTGGATGCATTCTTCTAGCTTTAGGGAATTCCACCCTTATGTTCGTAGCTCTTGGGATCATTGCTCTTGGATTTGGTATTTTTACCCCGAGCATACTGACTTTACTAGGCTTTACCTACCGCACAAGGCCCAAACTTCGAGAAGGCGGCTTTTCTATCTATTACGCCTCGGTCAATATAGGCGTCTTCCTAGCGATGATGTCTCTTGGGATCACCGCCCAGAAATTTGGCTGGAGAGCGGCCTTTCTTCTCGCCGGTTTTGTACAGCTATTAGGACTTATCCCTCTCATCTGGTACATCAAAAAGCACCATGTCTACTACAAAGACATGCACCCTACAAAAGTAGTGATAGGAAGTAAAGAGGAAGCTGTTCCACCAAGACAGAAAAAACATATTATCGTCATTCTCACCCTTACCCTTTTTTCTATCGTTTTCTGGATGCCTTATAGCCAAGGCTTCTCATCGATGTCGGTCTTTGTCCTAAATTTTATCCATCGTAATTTTGGCTCTTTTGAGATTCCAACCGCTTGGATCCTATCATCAGAGAGCTTTTTTCTAATCCTCTTGGCGCCTTTTTTCTCCTCGCTTTACCAATATTTGCAAAAAATAAAAAAGGACCCAAGCCCATCTATCAAAACCGCCCTTAGCTTAGTTTCCATGGCCATCTGCTTTGCCATTATGCTCTTCATCTCAAGAAAGATCCCTCATGGGGCTACTAAAGCAGACCTTCCCTTTATCTACCCTATTATCGCCTATTTCTTTATGGCTGTAGGAGAGATGCTTCTAGCGCCAATCGGATTATCTTTAGTTGCGAATCTTGCCCCGAGACGCTTCACAGCTCTTCTGATTGGAACTTGGTACGTCTGCGCGGGATTTGCATTCTATTTAGGCGGGTTATTCGCAGGTCTTATTCAAAAGATCCCATCACTTGCCGAGTTCTTCAGTATCTTCTTCTTTGTTGCGATAATCCCAGCAATTGGTCTTTTCTGCTTCGCTAGAAAACTAACTAGAATGAGTAAGTAGGAAAGATCCTAAGCTTTGAAAGTCCTAGAGATTGAGGATCATTTATTCAACGCAAAGACGCAAAGGCGCAAAGAAAGAAAACCCGCAAAGCAAAAATTTCTGCCTCTACGGCAGATATTTTTGACTTATGAAGGAATGCAAAAGAGTCCCCTAAAGTTAAATTTCCAAAAGATGCGTAAGCTCATCTCTTGTCCCTCTTCTATAAAGTCCAAAAATATCTGATCCTGCTTTAGCAGGGGCAGAAATTTTCTTGGCGGTTTTTAGTTTTCTTTGCGTCTTTGCGCCTTTGTGTTGAATTTCTTCTTAGCTGCTAATACTGAAAATGTCTGGAAGAGGAGCCTCTATTGAAATTGGCTGAGAATAGAAGGGATGCATAAATTCTATCTTCCAGGCATGAAGATGCAGCCTTGAAACCGATAGTTTTGAGCTAGGATTATATTGATAGTCTCCAACGATAGGACATCCCATCTCTTTGAGATGGACACGGATTTGATGGGTTCTTCCTGTTTTTGGCTTACAGAGAATAAGAGAATCCCCTTCATTTCTTTGAAGGCACTCCCATTCGGTTATTGCTTCAACTCCTATTGGAGAAGAGCCCCAAAAAGAGCCGCCCTGATAGGTGGATTTTCTGTTCAGAAGACTGGTGATTGTACCTTGGTCTTTTTTGGGAGAGCCTTCCACTAATGCTAGGTAGGATTTACTGATAGCCCTTTCTTTAAAGAGCTTCATGATTGCCTCTTTTGCGGTATTTGACTTTGCAAGAATAAATACTCCGCTTGTTTCTTTATCCAGCCTATGAGTCAAAAATAGTGAGGGAAAGTGATCTTCCTCAGAAACAACCCCTGAGGGTTTATCTACGATAACAAGATATTCATCTTCATAAAGAATAGTGCAAGAAACTGAGGGCTGTTCCCCCATTCTTGCTTCCCAATTTTTCTCAAGCTCTACCCTGTCTTTTTCTTTAAGGACTTTTGATCCAAAACGCTCTCTTTTGCCGTTCACTTTGCAGAGATTTTTTTCTACAGCTCGTTTCCAGAACCTGGCAGAGTATTTCACACGAGATTTACTTTGGAGAAAATAGATAAGACGAAGACCGTCTTCTTTTGGGGTAACAGACCAGGCGCTCATAATTGCTCTATGAATTCTACTAACAGCCGCACCCCGATGCCGGTTGCGAATTGAGGATGGTAGCTAAAGGATTTAGTAAGAAAGGCAGGACCTGCAAAATCGATATGCACCCAAGGGGTTTTCCCAACAAATTCGTTAATGAAGATCGCGGCCTGGATGGGATGTGCAACCCTTATGCCGGAGTTTTTAATATCAGCAACGTCAGATTTTAATAGCTTTTTGTAGTCTAGGTGAAGAGGCATTGGCCAGACCATCTCACCTGTAAGTTTAGAGGCTTTTTCAAAGGCAGAGCTGAGCTCTTTATCATTGGAAAAGATCCCCATCATCTCATCTCCAATCGCAACTACAATTCCGCCTGTCAATGTGCCGATATCTATTAAGCAGGTAGGATGGAGATTTGTTACAGCATAGGCAATGGCGTCCGCAAGGACCAACCGCCCTTCTGCATCGGTGTTGGTGATCTCGACCGTTTTTCCTGAATAGGAGCGGTAGACATCTCCTAATTTATAACTTTTAGAGCCGATCGCATTTTCTGCAGAGGGAACAATGGCCGTGATATTTCTTTTTAATCCGAGCATGCTAGCTGCAGCTAAGGCTCCTAAGACGGTAGCCCCTCCGGCCATGTCACTCTTCATCTGTTCCATATTGACAGTTTTAAGAGAAAGGCCGCCTGTGTCATAGGTAATACCTTTTCCAACTAATACGATATGCTCTTTGCTTTCAGGATTTCCCTTATAGGAAGAGATGATCAAAGCCGGATCATTCTCGGCCGCCCTTCCTACAGCTAAAAGAAGGCCCATCTTCTCTTTTTCTATCCGCTTCTTATCAAAGACGGTAGTTTTAATGGTTGGATGGGTTTTCGCAAGTTTTCTCGCAAAGTCAGCAATATATTCGGGGGTGACTAGGTCTGCATTACCATTGACAAGATCGCGTGTCTCATACACACAGGAGATGATCTTTTTTGCTTTACCTACAATTTTTTCATCTTCCTTTTTCATTCCAACAAACACGCATTTTTCAAGAGGAACAAAAGGGTTGTCTTTCAGGGAATCATGCTTTAGATTCACAAACTGGTAGTTTGCTAGAAGCATTCCCTCACAGATCCCACGAATGAGCTCTTCATGAAAAAGAGCTGCAACCTCAGGAAGGATGACATTTGCTGTTTTAATTTTTTTCTTATGGCAGGCCCGCACTGCGCTGGCAAAGGCCTTTCGGATATTTTCAACCGATGCCTTATCGGATGCTCCTAGACCCAGCAAAAGTAGCCGTTTTTCCTGTTTGCCCTTGGAATAATGAAAGAAGGTCTCTTCTAAATCCCCTGTAAAATCCTTATTTTCTAAAGGCTCTTTTACAAGAGGAGATAGCTCTTTAGAAAAAGCTCCAATGATAGCCCCTTCCTTTTTTTTCCAAAAAGGGATGACCAGAACATCGGCGGACTTTCTTTTAGAAAGAGTTGCAAGAGGGATAAACTGCATACTTAAAAGGGCACTTCATCATCTTCAGGTCTAGACTCTCCAAAAGTCCTTGGGGCAGAAGAAAAGCCTGCCATCTCAGGTGATTCTGTAGATTGGGGCTTCTCACTTTGCTGCGAGGAGGTATTATTGCTGCGGTCCGGCTTCCCAAAGGGAGGAAATTGCAGACTGCATACAGTAAGCCCAAGAGAAATTTGAGGTTTTCCTTCACGGTCGGTAAAGATTTCAGGCTTGTGCATCTCGCCAACGATCATTACCGCGCTTCCCTTTTTAAAATAGGTCATGATCGGATCAAACTGCTCTCCCCAAATGGTAGCCTTCCACCAGATCGTTTCGTCTTTGCCTGCTCTTCTTGAATTGGTCGCCACACGTAAAGTAATTACTTTTTTTCCATTAGAAGTAAAACGCACTTCAGGATCTGCTCCTAAATGCCCAGCGATATGTACCATTGCCATAAAAACCTCACCTTAAAATCTTCTTCATTATCCTTCACTTTTTTCAATAGATCAAGCAAAATAGATCCCTAGTAAAAAAAAGGATTGAATATGAAAAAAGTGAACACTACCAACGCCCCAAAAGCCATTGGACCCTATTCTCAAGCCGTTCTTGCAGATGGTTTTATGTTCCTCTCAGGACAGCTTCCCATCGATCCCAAAACAGGAGCAATAGTTCACGGCGGCATCAAAGAGATGACCCATAAATGTTTTGATAATATTGAAGCTATTCTTAAAGAGGAAAATCTTACCCTGAATGATGTAGTAAGAGTGGAGGTCTATCTCAAAGACCTAGGCCATTTTCAAGAAATGAATGGTGTCTATGCAGAGAGAATGAAAGACCACAAACCTGCCCGCCATGCCTTTCAAGTAGCAAAGCTTCCTTTAGATGCGGCTATTGAAATTACCTGTATCGCTAGAAAAAAATAATTTTCTTCGAAATAAGAAGAAACCAAGGAAAACAAAAGGGACACTTAACAACTGTCCCATTGTTAAAAAAGAAGAGAAAAAGAGGCTCTGCTCCTCTTTAAAGAACTCTAAGACGAATCTTGCTGAAAAAACCAATATCAGAAAAAGCCCTAAAAGACGGCCTTCCTTTAATAAGACCTCTTTTTTCCGGGCTTTGAAAAAAAGCAGGACAAAAATAGAAAAGTAAGCAAAAGCTTCATAGAGCTGAACAGGATGTCTTGGGAATGGAAGTGAGCCATCCATGGGACTGCCAAAAACGACCGCCCAGGGAACAAAAGTCTTTGTACCTAAGATCTCCTGGTTGATGAAATTTCCAAGTCGTATCCAACAACCTGCAAGAGCAGTCGGTACTACTAGCATATCTAAACAGGACAGCCATGAAATAGGAGCTAGCTTCTGCGTCCATCTAGAAAATCGATAAGTTGCAAATAAAATGGCAATAGCCGCCCCATGGCTTGCTAGCCCACCTTTCCATGTTTGCAGTAAGACTTGAGGGTGTAGAAGATACTCGGAAGGATTTTCATAAAAAATAAAATGGAAAAGCCTGGCTCCAATCACAGTAGCTAAAACGATATAGATACTTAAGCGTTCAACTAATTTTTTTTCGAGCTCTGGGGAAGAGGTGATTCCCTTAAAGTTAAAATATTTTTTCAATAGAGACAGATATTGATAGTACCCTACCGCAAAACCGAGAGCAAAAAGAGCTCCATACCAAGCAATTGGGTGGTTGACCAAAGGAAGAGTAAAAATTTCCTTTTGGGGATTCCAATAGAAATATTCCATAAGACTCCATTATGCTATTTCTATGTATAAAATCAAAATATTCACCGTGGGAAAAGCGAAGGAAAATTGGCTATGCGATGCGCTTGCAGAGTATGAGTCCAGGCTCTCTCCCTATCTCACACTTGAATGGTTCCTTGCCAAAGACGATAAAGGCCTAAGTGCTTGGGCAGAAAAGGAGTCTTTCTTTATAGCCCTCGACCCTCAAGGAAAGACTTTTACCAGCGAGGACTTTAGTAAACATTTGATCAAATTCCCAAGAGTTTCATTTTTCATTGGCGGAGCAGAGGGATTACCTGCATCACTCAAATCAAAAGCTAAAGAGCTATGGAGCCTATCGCCTCTCACCTTCACTCATCAAATGACAAGGATCATTCTTCTTGAACAGATCTACAGAGCCTTCGAAATCGAAAGAGGTTCACCCTATCATAAATAAAGTCAAAAGTCAGACGTCAGAAGTCAAAAGTGCAGTGGCAGTAATTCCATTACTGCGATAGAGAGGGATTTATTTATTCTTGCCTTCGGCTTTCACAAGATGGAAGTAACGGAAGTAGTGCAAAGCACCTTGAACTAACGCAGATCCGATTGCTAGATCGACAAATCCGAGAGCAGTTTTGGGAATTGGAAGTATTTTAACTAGGAATCCCAAAAGGACCATGGCTGCTAGAATAAAACGGTAGGATTTCGGATAAGCATCACCAATCTTAATAGCGCCTTTTTGAGATAAAAGATGAACGGAAACTTTTTTTACCGTCTTACTTAAGACATAGCGTCCCTTGATAAATCCAATTAAGAGAGCTGTGCAGATCAAGAGCATGCATGTTTCTTGACTTGTGACCGGCATTGCACCCACTAGAAGATTCAAACCTTTCAAAGTGAGCATGAAACCAATGGCTAGCCACATCAGTCCTGTAAAAAGAAGTATGTTCCATGGATGAAATCTCATGACTGTAAGTTAACATGTTGTCGACAAAAAACCAAGAAGAGAACTAAAATCCGCATTAATCATTCGGGAGATAAGACATGAACCTTGCCACGAAATTTGTCCGTCTTTTTTTTGTTTCACTAAGCATTCTTTTAATGATGGTTTCCCTTCCATCTAATGGAATGTTGGGGCTGATTTTGGGGTTGGGCTTGAGCGGGCTTTTGATCGCTTTTGATATTGGGTTGAAAAAGATTCAACTAAGAACTTTCAATATTACCGTGCTCGGTCTCTTTTTTGGTTTTTTGATGGGAAAAGCTCTGACTCTCATTTTCCAGTCTATTGTAGTGACCGCGTCTCTTTCTACTACTGCAATGGAAGCAATAAAAACTTCCCTTTTCCTATTTGGTATTTATTTAGGGACTATTTTGACACTTAGATCATCCGATGAACTTTACTTAAGCATTCCCTTTGTTAAGTTCTCATCTCTTTCTCAAAAGAAAAAAGATCTTATCTTGGATGCCTCAACGCTCATGGACGCAAGGATTATAGACCTTGCTGCAACAGGACTATTGGACAATCATCTCCTTATACCCCGTTTTATTATTAAAGACCTCCTTAGCCAAACAGAAGCCCCCGATGAAATTTCTAAAGCCAAGGCTAAGCGAGCCACTGAAGTATTAAAAAAACTGCAAATGCACCCTGAACTCGATCTTCGCATTTGTGATAACGACTACCCTGAAATTATCGACCCCACAGCAAAGCTTATCCGTATGGCAAGGGCAATAGACGCCAATATCCTTACTGCAGATATCAGCAGAGTGCAAATGCCTCCTGTAGAAGGGGTCCGAATCATCAATATTCATGCCCTTTCCAACGCACTAAAGCCTCTTATGCAAACAGGCGAAGAGATCAAAATCAAAGTACAGCGTTATGGAAAAGAGCCAAGACAAGGTGTTGGCTATCTTGAAGATGGAACAATGGTCGTAGTGAATGGCGGAGGAAGCTATATTGGAGAGATCATAGACGCCCAAGTCCTTTCAGTAAAGCATACCACCTCCGGAAGAATGATCTTTTGCAATGCCAAAGATGAACAGGCGCCAGCTCACTTCGGAGCAGAGTACGAATGATTGGAATTGGAAATGATATCATTGAAATCGACCGTATGCGCAAAAGCATCGAGCGCCACGGCCACCATTTCTTAAATCGCCTCTTCA
>DATIJO010000141.1:0-6789 GCA_035478555.1 Chlamydiales bacterium | reverse complement strand
GTCTATGATGAAGGCGAGATCTGGAAAGATCATCAATATAACCTCTGTTGTGGGCCTCACAGGAAATGCCGGTCAATCCAACTATGCAGCTTCAAAAGCCGGGATGATCGGATTTACTAAATCCTTAGCCAAAGAGCTTGCAAGTAGAAATATTTTGGTAAATTGCATTGCTCCGGGATTTATTCAAACTCCTATGACAGACGTGCTTAACGATAAACAAAAAGAAGCAATTTTAGATAAAATCCCGCTAGGACGATTGGGCGAACCTTTAGACATTGCCAAGGCAGCTCTTTTTTTAATTGATTCAGACTATGTCACTGGCCAAGTCATTACAATTGACGGCGGAATGGTAGTATAAGTTACTCATTATAAACCAAAGGAAAAACCCTATGTCACTCGAACGAGAAGTAATTGACATCATTGTGGAGCAGCTAGGCGTAGACGCTTCAGATGTTACTTTAGATAAGTCTTTTGTAGAAGACTTGAACGCAGATTCTTTAGACCTTACAGAACTAATCATGACTTTCGAAGAGCGTTTCGGCTTTGAGATTTCAGAAGAAGATGCTGAAAAACTCAAAACTGTCGGCGATGTTGTAAAATATATCGATAAGAGAAAAGCTTTAGTCAAATAAAGATATTAGGGGCATAGGTACTATGCCCCTTTTTATTACTGTTGTGGTCCTGGATAAAAGCCCTCAGGGGTATATCCTCTTGGACTTTTTTTCGTTTTTATCTTCTTTTTGGTCTCTACTTTCCCATCAGATTTCTTTTTCTTTGTTTTTGTTTTCTTTTCAGTGCCCGCTTTGTAGTTCTTTTCCTTTACTTTCTTCTCGCTTTCCCCAGGTTCGGTTTTAGTCTCAACTTTTTTTTCATAAGTTCCACTGGGATTATAGTATTTGGTTTCTGTTTCTGTTTTTTGGGCAACCTCTTCAGCAAATCCAGAAATAGCTAGAAGAGAGGTTGCAATAATAAACTTATAGACCATAGGATCCTCCTCTTGATATTTGTACTCTATAAAACTAGTGGGAATAAAAGCAATCGCAGTAATGCAATTACTGCCACGGCACTTCTGACTTTTGCCTTCTGCCTTCTGGCTTTATATAAGGACTTGGAAAGAAATAAAATGAATATCTTCATCCGGGTCTTTTTTCTTCACTAAGAAGGCCAGCTCTTTTTGGATCATTTTCACGCAAGTTTCTAGCCCTTCTTCAGCGAAATACTTGAGAATTTTGGAGATGAGATCGTGGATCTTTTTTTGCCCGCCGCACATCTTCGAGCAGGCTTCATTAAATAAGAAGAAAAAATCTCCTGAGGAGAGATTGATTTCTTTAGAATCATTTTCAAGAATGGCCTGAGATGTTAGCGACCAGATGATAGGCAGTGTGAAATGATTGGAGGTAAACTTAAGTTTTAGCTGCGCTAAATCGATAGAAACATGAAGGGATGGGAAGGTTTCATCGAGATCTGGGAGCTTTGCCCCTTTTGAGAGTTTATACTGAGTAAGCAGTTCATACATTCCTTCAAAACCAACTTCCTTAGCTTCTATAAGATGGATAGAAAGAGGGGAAGCATTCTCCTTCTTGGGCAGATCTAAGAGAAGGCCCCTGGGGTTCTCTGAGAAGAAGGTGATTGATTTTACGGCAATGGCATCGGAATGACAATCGTCGATCATTTTCTGTAGCATTAGATGCTGCAAAAGCATAGCGCATTCATACTCTCCATACATTCTTTCGCGAAGAAGAGAGTTTTCTTTAAGACGGTTGATATTTTCATGAAGACATTCGCTCATGGTATTTAGAGTATTGGCTAGCTCTATGATCTCTTTAGGGCCTTTTACCTGGATCTTATCCCCATATTGCCCAGCTGCAATCGCAAGCGCAGAGCCGCCCAATTTTTGAATAGGTCTAGAAATTTTACTTGCAAATACCCAGAGAAAGAGGGTGGTGAGGGCGATCGTAAAAGAAGTGCTAAGAAAAATAATGAAGAATTTTTCGTGAAGGCGCTCCTCAATTGGGCTTGCGCTCACTTCAGCAGATAGTACAGCAATTGTTTTGCCCGTACTATCAAATATTGGGGCATAGCCGGACATAATCTTTTGTCCATGCTTGCTTTTGTAAATAGAGGTAATGTGGACGTTTTTTAAATTATAGAGCAGCGGCAGATCGTTTTGAATTGAAAGAGAGGAAAAGGCAATAGTGTTTGGGATTTCTTTGAGATAATCTTGGAGCTTTAGCTCAGACGTAGGCTTTCCATTGGTTTCTCTTTGTAAGAGTGAGGCAAGACTGCTTATGCTTGAGGAGAGCTGGGTTCGGTAGTTGGTATAAATCTCTCTGTACCAATAATAAGAAAAGAAAGAGGCGATCAAGAGATTGCTAATGATGATCGCAGGAAGCAAAAAAACAAGTAATCGTGTGCGGATCTTCATGTTAGAATTTTTTGCCTACAGGTTAAGGGGGTTGCGTAACATTGAAGCAGGGCAGTGGCAACAACAGGACATTCAGAGATGATAGTCATCAAATTAGAACGGGAAAGAGTCAGAAGAAGGGATTCGGTTTTACAGATAGCGTGGTAGGATCTTGGTTTTTCATTGAAAAGAGCTTCATCTCCGAAAAATTCAGGAGCAGATAGTTCTGCGAGCGTCTGTTCATTATCCCCTAAGATCTTCACAGATCCAATGGCGATAAAATACATCCTGTTCGCTACCTGGTTCGAAGAAAAAACAGTCTCTTCTTTATCGTAGATATCTTGGCTGATCTTATCGCCGATCGCAAGAAGCAGGTCCAAATCCAAATCACTGAAGATCCTGGTTTTTTTTAGAAAGAAGGCTTTTTCAATTAAACTTAGTTGTTTCATGACTCTAATAATCCGTAGGCAAAGTGATGAAAGGTCTCATCACAGGTTTTAATTTGTTCTCGTAGAGATTTTCTCCAATTAGGCATCTCTAACTTGGCCTTCAAAGTGGCAGCTACAATTTTATCGAAGACAGAGGGTGAGCTTTCAAGCTTGTCAAGGAGATCGGAGAGACTTAAATTGGGGTGTTTTTTCTTCCATTTCAAGCAGGCATCCAACTTCTCCTGCAGAGGGATATCGTCAATAAGGGGGCTTAAGTATCTAAAAATACGCGAGGGGCAAGTTTTTTCTAAGGTTTCAATGGCATTGCTATGAACTTTACCATTTTTGCTGTGAAGAGAAAGTACAAGTAGTTCACAGTCTTCAATAGAACCTGCAGCTCCAAGTAGGTGGATAATAAAATCGATGACCGATTGAAACCCGGTAAGAAGGGCATTTCCAAGGAGAGATAAGTCATGTAAAGGGTGTTCCTTTTGGATAGTATGGCCATAATAGAAATAAAAGTAGGCCCTTTCCATTTCAATAGCGATAATATCCATTAAATTAGCTTGGAGCTGAGGAAGAGCAAGCCTTGCCAGGATTTTTCCTGCTAAAATGCGGCAGCGGTCATGGAGATGAACATCTTTTACGATAGCAAGCAAAGTAGGCACAGTCTTCAAGCCCATTTTAGCGATGATCTTTTCGGTCATCCTTCTCTCAGAGGGACGGAAATGCACACAGGAGAGGATAATATCCCTTACCGTTGTGGAATCTCCGATTTTTCCAAGTGCATGGAGGCAGGAGAGTCGCACCATATTATCGCTTTCCTCAAGCTCTTCAATCATTTTGTGGGCATACCTACTAAAGCTTTTATCAGCTAGTTTGGCAAGGGTTTTAGAGGCGGCCCTTTTGATATCCAGCTCAACATGAGAAAGAAAGGGAAGTGCTTTTTCTGCAAATTCCGGCCCGCTTACCTCTCCTAAAATTTCAAGTCCCATGCAAGTCTCTTGAACATCGGAGGATTTTAATAAGAGCTCGATCTCTTTAATTGCGATCGTGCGGTTTAACGCTACATTGGAAAGATTTTGGAAAGCGGTAGATTTTTTTAAGGTAATGATCGCGGCAGCCCTATTGAGCAGGTCTGGGCTTTCTAGGTCATCCTCTACTTTTTCGGGATGTAAAAACCCTCTTTTGGCTAAGTAATAAGCCGACATTTTGGAAAGTCCTGCATGTTCCGCATATTCCCTCCAGTCATCGATTAATTCGATGACTTTGGGGTCGCTGCCAAATGGGCTCAGGTCCAGCATTTTTAAAAGGGCCATTTTGCCGTTTAAAGAGAGAGTATTAGCAGTAGCTAAAATTTTCTCTACAACACTGGAATCGGCCAATGCTATTAAAGCATCATAGGCCAGGAGTTTCATAGTCTCTTCCTTACTATGAAGGGCATCTAAAATATCTTTCTTTAATTCTTTCAATGTTCGCTTGGGTAAGATTTGGAACCAGTGCTTGACCCTTCGTTCGAAATGAATGGCGTTGTCTTTGAGATTAGTAAAGACCGATTTGGAATAGATGGCCCGGAGGCTAAAGGCAAGGGTTACTAGGATTAAAGAGAAAAAGAGTCCCAAGCCTTTACTGTGAGCTTGCAAAAGAAAAAGTAAGGACGAGCTGATCAACATCCCAATTGGATCAAAAAAAGAATCGCTAATGATCCTAACTTTTGATTTTAATTTGGCAGGCACGGCTTTGGATAGAAGGTTAAAACAATTGTCCGCAATGGTAATCAAAATACCATCTACTGCGATCAGTCCTAGAATCGCTATTGCGATGGAGTTATAAGAAACCCATCCCGAGTAGACTAATAAAAAGAAGAAGGGGGTAATAAGAACGGCATTATTTAACCCGACCCTTCGAATAAATGGACTAAAGCAGAAGGCCCCTACAAGTATATTCCCGAGCGATATCCAGGCCCTGCATTTACCTAAGAACTCAGATACGGAATTGGCAGTAAACTCAGAGGAAAGAGAGTGGTTTTGAAAAGCTTTTTGAAAGGTTTCTAGATAGTTGAATTCCGTTAGGATCTGCATGAATTGTGTGCAAAGGCTCAATGAGAGAAGCATCAAGGTAAAAGGGGATTTGAATAATAGTTCCACTAGGGTCCTAAATCCATAGCGGTCTCCTGAAAAGACCCCCTCTAAAGTATCATCATGAATGGCCTGGACTTTATGCACGATGCGTCTACTCTCCAACATTGCGAGTAGGATAGATGCAAATGAAAGCCCGAAGAAAATGGTGTGGCCAAGCTTATTTAAAAAAAGACTTATTAGGGTGCCCGAAATAACAATCCCTAAAAAGTAGGAGGAGTAATAGAGAGAATAGACCCTTTTTGCGTCTTGCAGATCATGGTACTGGTCGATGAACGTCCAGGCGCAGGCTAAAAAGACTGAAAAGAACATCCTTGTAAAGATCTTTAGGCCAAACCAGAACCAATGAGGAGGGGAGTTGCTTAAAGTGCAAATAATGACCAGGCATATAAATGCTCCAATCCCAAGCACAGAGGTTAGGATACGGTAAGGACTAAAAATGCGAAGGCTATAGACCACAATCGTTGAGATTGTAATCAGTCCCAAGGCGGTTGAAAGGTAGACCTTTGGCAAAAGGTCAGCCCCGACCTTTTCCAGGAAAAGTCCATCCGCAAGCGTCTCCATGCAAGTGGTGGCAAAGGCCCAAAAAAGGGAGAGCCTGACAAAGCTTAATGTGTTTTTTTCCTCTCCGGGAAAAATCCGGAAAGCTTTTCTAAATAACCGCTGCATTATTACGCTGCATTGTCCTTATTTTCTCTTAGCATTTTAAGGAGTTAAGAGGAAAAACAAAAACAATAAATCCTAAAGTGGAATTTTTTTTCATCTGTGATGAAGATTTACTATTTAACGTGTTGAAAATTAAATCTTTTTTTTAATGGAAAAAAAACGATATTAATGCAAAAATTTACGTTCATTTTAAATTAACCAATTTATTATTTGAACAAAAGTCTTAGGTGAACCAATGTCTGTTGTTACTAGAAAAGAACCTGCTGTCTGCAACTTTCCACAAGATCATTCTGCCAAGGCCACACTGAAAAGAATGGCTCAAACCGAAGCTCAAAAGAGAAAAGTCCAAAACATCCAAAAAGATACCCCAAGGTTTCCTGTTGTCAATACAAACGGCTATGTAAATAGAAGCTTTTTGAAAATTACTTGGGATTACATGGCTACCTTTATTGCTGTTATTTTTCAAGAGACCCTCCTTTCACTTTTACAAGTTGTTTCGTTTGGCTTATTGAAGAGGGCTCCAAGAGAGCCAAATCCAGCAAGAAGAGTCTTAGAAAGGTCCATTGGAATAGGCGAATTGCGATCCTTTGCAAATAAATTAGATGCTCTCACGGAAAATCAATCCGCACCAGAGGAGTATGAAAGAAGTTTTTTTGCATTATATAAAAGATATCATTCCCATAGCGTTACTTTACCGCTCCTCCTGGAACAATTTAGATGGTATCTGGAAGACTCAGCCAAAGATCAGTTAAAGCTTCTTCATTTCTTTAAAAGAAATTCAGACGAAATCTTAGACAATATCGATCTCTTAAAAAATGATTTAGGGATTACCTATATTCTTTTGGAAAAAGTCGACCCAAATTTGCAATTTGAGATCTTTTTGGACAAGGCTTTCACTTGTGATTATCATAAAATTTTGATGGATTTTTCTTTTCAAGTTTATTTAATGTGTAAAGAGATCGGTGATTTTCAGAGAATGGATAGGGCCTTAACTAAGCTAGCTGAAATTTATTGCCGTAAAGCATTTGAGAAAAAATACTCTTAAGTAGGGTTATTTTGAAAAAGAAATTCTACGGATTTATAGGTTTTGGCCATATGGCTGAAACCTTGCTTTCTTCTTGGCTTAAGACAAAAGAGATCATGCCTTCTCAGG
>DATIJO010000140.1:0-2119 GCA_035478555.1 Chlamydiales bacterium | reverse complement strand
AAGCAAATACTCTAGTAGCTATGAGTTTTCAATTTGCATTATCAATGTGGATCGTCTTCGTGTTTTCACGTATTTATCCACAAGGCGGTATTAAAAACGGCCTTGTTTTTGGCCTTTTTTTTGGAGTATTTGCAGGGATGCTAACCGCCTCTTGGTATCTTTGGTTAAAAGTGCCAGCAAAGCTCGGCATCAGTTGGCTCGTGAATGGCATTGTAGAAGGCGTTGGAGGGGGATTTGTTTTAGGCTGCCTTTCTCGTCAAAAGATCCAAAAGACCATAGAATAAATTTTACCTAAGCCTATTTGCAATACGATCACCGCCCATTCCTCCCAAAGGCAAACCAACAAATAGTCCTACCATTGATGCGGGGAAAAGAACACAGGGATAATTAATAGAAGCTCCGCAACTACTAATAGAACTTCGATTTTGTAACCATAGTACATAGAGTAGCATAGCTGTGGTAGCTACAGCACCAAGAACTCCTCCTCCTATCACACAAACCACTTCTTTGCAGTAAAGGAAGCGTCCTCGATTTGGTTGCTTTGGAGGAATATTTGCCGGGACTAAAGATTTGGTTGATGGTAATGTTGTTTTTGCAGCCATTATATTTCTCCATTTTTTGGCCATGGAGATTAAAGGATACGACCTATTTCTACAATCCCTTATGAGTACTTCATATGCTGGACCGTATTGTCGATAATCTTGAGCCAGTTCAGTGATTCTTTACCAAGCTGATTTAAGATAAAATACCAGGCAACAAGGAGGAAGGCGATCCCTACCCAGGATTTGAGGGGGATACCAAGGAATACGATTTGTACTTGCGGGGCTAGACGGTTGGCGATGCCTAAAAACATTTCTGTCATGAGGATACCCACGATGGATGGGGCTGCTAATTGGATGGCAAGGCTCATGAGTGTATTTAGCATAGAGAGAGAGAGTTTCCAGACTGGCAATTTCAAAGAGAAAAAGAGAGGAGAGAAAAAGCTGTCTGGAGGAACAATCTGAAAAGAAGTAACAAGACCATTGAAGAAGAGAAAGGGCCCGTCTAGGGCAAAGAAGATCACAATTAAGATGTAGTTATAGACAAGACCAAGTGGGCCTGTTTGTGATTGGGTAGTGGGGTCTGTCACTTGGAGAGCTTGGGATCCGCGTATAAAGTCAATCAGGCTTCCCGAGGATTGCGCGATGTTAAAGGGAATAGATACAAAAAAACCGATGATAAAACCAATAAAGAGCTCTTTGAGGGTGTAGCCAACAAAGAGCAAATTGAAATTGATGTCATTTTTTGCATTCATCAAAACGCCCGGGATGATGATCGCAGTAAGAGCGATCGCAAACATCATACGGATCGTGCCGGGAACGTTTTTTGCTCCTAAGAATGGTGCAAGGACTAGTATGGGGATAATCCTCATGAGCACAAGGAGGCAATAACCTAGCACTGTATTGGAATCGAGATTAGGAAAGTTAAGTAGAAGGTTTAGATAACTGTCGGTTGCGGATACGGAAGTCATTACGACCACTTATAGAAATTGGAGAAGATCGTATTGGTATAGCTAAGGATTTGGGCAGCAAGCCAGCCTCCCATGATCATAATAGTAAAAATTACAGCAAATAGCTTTACGGTAAAAGAGAGGGTCTGTTCCTGGATTTGAGTGGCAGCTTGAAAGATCGCAACAAGAAGACCAAGGATCATGCTGATCAGAATAGGTGGTCCTGAGAGAATGAGGATCAGAAGGAGAGCATGGTAGGTTAGTTGGTAGATCTCGCTTGAATACATGTTACTCTCTCTATTTATAGCTTAATACAAGGCCTTGGATCAGTACTGTCCAACCATCTGTCATTACCAGAAGCAGGAGTTTGATGGGAAGAGCAATTGTAAGAGGGGAAAGCATCATCATGCCCATCGCAAGTAAGATGTTGGACACAACAAGGTCGATCACAAAAAAGGGCAGATAGACAAGCACGCCAATTTCAAAAGCTGTTTTTAGCTGAGAGGTAATGAAAGAGGGGATCAAGATAATAAAATCGGTATTTTTTAACTGGGTGCGGTACGGCTCCGGAAAAATACGGTAGGCGATCTGGTAGAAGCTGTTCATGTGTTTGATAGTCGTATTTCTTTG
>DATIJO010000139.1:0-5182 GCA_035478555.1 Chlamydiales bacterium | reverse complement strand
GACTACCGATCCTTCCGATACCTTCCTGGAAGCGCTTTTTAGTCCACAAGTCAAAAACCAGGCCAGGTGCTTTCTTTTAGGGTGGGGGCTGTTTTTGTTCCTCGCCTGTTTTGACTACCACTATTTAAGAGAGTGGGCTTGGATCTTTTATGGCATAACGGTGCTTCTTCTATTAGGGCTTTTTTTTGCTCCCGCGATTCAGAATGTCCACCGTTGGTATAGAGTTCCTTTCATAGGTATGACTTTGCAGCCATCGGAGTTTGCGAAGCTTGTCGTTGTGATCTCTCTTGCTTGGTATTTGGAGCATAAGGGAAAAGGAGCTTCTGCCTTGCAGATTATGTTTATTGTGGGGATCCCCTTTCTTCTTATTTTGAAACAGCCGGATTTAGGTACAGCGTTGGTTTTGTATCCGATCACTTTGGTGATGGGCTACTTTGGAAATATGCATCCCAATTTTACCCGCCTTCTTTCCTTCGGCGGCATTGTCATACTGCTGTTTGTCGCGCTATTATTTTTAGGTTATCTTTCCCATCAAAAGATGAAACCTTTTTTTACTCACTTTTTAAAGGAGTACCAGTACGAGCGCCTAAACCCCAACACCTACCATCAAAAAGCTGCGGAGACCGCGATTGCGATAGGCGGTGTGACAGGTGCAGGCTGGCATAAGTCGGAATTTTCATCTCGGCAGTGGCTACCTGCTGCCCATACGGATTCGGTATTTGCAGCTTATGGGGAAGAGACAGGTTTTATGGGGATGGCCTTTCTATTATTTCTTTTTTATGCTCTTCTTTATTACTCGTTTCAGGTGACGGCCGCGGCTAAGGACCATTTCGGAAGGCTGCTCGCATCGGGCATTAGCATTTATTTAAGCGTTCATATCATTATGAACATAGCCATGATGTGCGGATTTTTACCTATTACGGGAGTGCCTTTGGTGTTAATTACCTATGGCGGAAATTCAGTCTTGACGACAATGGCCGCTTTAGGGATTTTACAAAGTATATACACAAGAAGGTTCATGTTTTGATTCCTAAGCATAATTTTATCCTTGTTCCTGGCCTCTGGGTAGGCGAAGGGAAAATTACCTTAAATATGGTGGAAGAAAATTTGAAATTTCTCACCAATTGGAATATTTCCAATAAGGACTTTGCCGGCAAGGTCACCTGTGTCCAAGAGATCTCCATCCAGGGCCTCTCTGAAAATATGCGAAATGAGATGAGCTTCTTTGATTTTCAGCCTAAAACCTTTACCGTCGAGATGGAAAATCAGAATATTGGAAGGATTGTAGGCACAGGGATCTATGATGAAAAGATGCTCGGCTGGGAGTTTAGAGAGAACGATCTAAAATTTGAAGGATATGAGACCTATCTTTTGCAAGATGACGGCTCCTACCTTGTAAAAGGCGAATATTTCTCCTCCGATCAGTTCAGAACGCAAATCGAGGGAAGGATCTGGATCCATCCTCAGGCGGAAGGGCAGCTTCCTTTTGAAGAACCTGAAACCGACGAGGACGCATGAAAAGATACCTTTTAGCTCTTGTGCTTTTATCTTCCTGCATGTGGGGGTCAAGACCTATGTCTACATGCGCTTTCTATGAAGTTTCGGTCGGAAGTACTCAAGAAGAGTTAGTAAGTACGTTAGGTAAGCCCTATAGGATCCGTACTAACAAAGAAGGGGATACCGTCTACGAATACATCGAAAAGATCGCCCCTGTTCTTTATCACGTAAGTAGCGGAGCGAGCGTTGCCACAGTTACCCATTACTCTTATGTCTTAAGAGATGGAAGAGTAATCGATAAAAAGGTCCGCGTAGAGACCCCGCCCGCTTGGCGCGGCGACAGCTACGATCTCGAGACTACTTCGGTAGAACAAGAATCATCCTCTCAAAAGAACTAGCTCTTATAGAAGCTGCTCTTGTGGAGTTAGTATCTAAAAGATAAACTATATTGAGATCATTTAGGTAGTCCCATGGATTTAATTGAGCTAAAAAAGAGCATTTCTAATGGAGAAGATGGGCAAAACCAATTTAAAGAAGATTTCATGAACATTGACTCGATTGCTTCGGAAATGGTTGCTTTTTCCAATTCTCGGGGTGGGCGTATTTTCATAGGCGTGTCAAACTTAGGAGAGCTTGTTGGACTTTCTAAAGCGGATGTGAATAGACTTAACCAACTGATCAGTAATGCAGCTAGTCAGCATGTGCGAGGCCCTATTGTCGTTCAATCGGAAAATATTTATGTAGGCTCTAACCGAGTTGTGATTGTCTTAAGTATTCAGGAAGGAATCGATAAACCTTATTTTGATCATCAAGGGGTGATCTGGTTAAAAAGTGGGGCAGATAAAAGACGGGTGAATTCCAAAGAAGAGCTGCGTCGACTTTTTCAAGAAGTGGATCTTATCCATGCTGACGAAGTGCCAACTTCTGCGAGTCCTAAGGTTTTAAATGAGAAGCTTCTAGGAGATTTTCTTGAGAAGTTTTATAGAGAAAAATTACCGAAATCACAATTGAAAAGACTCCAGCTTCTCGAAAACATGAGCTTGGCGACAAAAGGATGCCTAAATTTAGCAGGACTACTTTTGTTTAGCGAAAAGCCGCAGCTTTTTAAACCACAATTTATTATTAAAGCAGTCTGTTTCCCAGGAAATACTATTGCCAGCCGTTATTTAGACAGTGAAGATTTTGAAGGGCCGCTACCCATCATTTTTCAGGGAGCATTAGCCTTTATCATGCGCAATCTGCGAAAAGTGCAGGGAAATAAAGGAGTGAATTCCCTAGGAGAGCCAGAAATTCCTCAAGGAGTTTTTGAGGAGTTGCTGGTAAATGCTCTTATTCACCGAGATTATTTCATCTCTGCTCCTGTGAGATTGTTTGTTTTTGATGATCGGGTAGAGATTATTAGTCCTGGAAATCTTCCCAATCATCTGACCATTGAAAAGATACAAGCAGGTAACTCTGTTCAGCGTAATCCTATCCTCGCTTCTTTTATCGCCAAGGGTTTACTACCCTATCGTGGGCTTGGAACAGGCATACGCCGTGCCTTAGAACATTGGCCTAAAATCAGATTTTCCGATGATCGTGAAGGATGCCTATTTACTTCAGTTGTAGAGAGAATAAAAGTAGTGACTAGATTAAATGGCCCTATAAATGGTCTTATAAATGGCCCTATAAAAATGTCCTTATCTAAGGTGCATGAATATCTACTTACTATGATCCAAAATGATCCTAAAATAGCTTACGAAGGCTTGGCTGAGAAACTTAATAAGAGTAGAAATTTTGTAAAAAGGAATATCCAGCAACTTAAAGCACTTGGACTGCTTAGGCGTCTTGGGTCTAACAAAAAAGGCCACTGGGAAATAGTTAAGTCTTCTGAGCAAACTTCGATTAATGATTCAATAAAAGAGCCTATAAATGGCTCTGTAAATGGCCCTATAAAATTGCCTTTGTCTAAGGCTCATGAACATCTACTAACGATGATACAAAATGATCCCACAATAGCTTATGAAAGCTTGGCTGAGAAACTTAATAAAAGTAGAAATTTTGTAAAAAGAAACATCCGGCAGCTTAAAGAACTTGGTCTCTTGCGTCGTTTGGGATCTAATAAAAAAGGCCACTGGGAAATCG
The DNA here is from genome assembly GCA_035478555.1 of Chlamydiales bacterium. Classification (GTDB taxonomy): domain Bacteria; phylum Chlamydiota; class Chlamydiia; order Chlamydiales; family SM23-39; genus DATIJO01. The sequence goes on along the minus strand of DATIJO010000139.1, from coordinate 1,561 downwards.
TTCTAGAGACTACTTCTGTAGAAAAAGAATCAACATCTGAAAAGCAATAGGGCAAAGAGAACCTAAAAATATATTACAGTATTACACACGTGCTAGTATCTCTTTTCTCTTTAGTGCCTGATGTTGCTTTTACATCTTTTATTGATTCTTGTGGCATATAGGACTCCCATCTTAATTTGAGCTCATCAGGGTCCATGCCTAAATTGAATTCCTCCTCAAAGTCCTCATCCACTGAACGAACCACTTGTTGCACTAGATGTCTTGTGTTGACGCTGATTACACCATCTTTTTGTATTAATAAAACTTCCCCTAGAAGAGTGATCTGCCAGTTATCTGAAGGAGGGTATTTCGCATCAGATACTTCAGTAAGCTCATAATCTTTTTTAGCAATCACATGTAAGATAGGCTGATCTAACCAAACGTGTTTCATATGCACAAGGTTTTTAATCGCATCAATTGCTTCAGGTATGCGAGAACCTTTTGGATAATAGATTCTGCTGTGCAGTACTAGATCTTCAACTTTTATAGAGTAAATAATAGTAGATGAAATGGCTTGAGCTGCCATGGGAACAATCCTTTTTTATTATAGTTATTAAAATAGAGATGACTTAAAGACAGGATCTTAGAGCATTACACACCAGGAAAAGGCACTGGAAGTTCGGTAAATATTATGGGACTGGTTTACTCTAACTTCCCCATCTTTTTTGGATATAAGAACCACATCTCCTAGAGTTACTTGCCAATCATCACCAGAAGAGTATGTTTCAGCCGTGCGTTGAATCTCATAATTGGTATTTGCAATTTGACGCATAACAGGTTGGTCTAACCAAAGCTTGGATACATTTACAAGTTGTTTAATGAATTTAATTGCTCCTGGAATTGGGGAGTTCGCTGGGCAATGGACGTAACCGACATAACTTAAGTCTTCAGCTCGGATAGTGTTGCCTCTAACATTTAGGGGAGCATATGCCAATATTGTTGCCATATATTATTCTGCTTTGTTTAGGGTTTTTAGAGCGGTTTAAATAGTATAGTAAACCAACTAATTTTAGTGGATTAAAAAATAATATACATAGTTTGATAAGGGATCACTTTGTTAATACAAGAGATCAACGAGTCTGGATGAGTAAAAAGGGGGCAGAGAGAACGCTCTGCCCCTGAAATGAATTAGAGTATTACACAAGATCGGGGTTGATTTGTCTTATGCTCACCATTGATACTAACTTTACCTTCTCTTTGTACTAATAGCACATCGCCACCGAGAGTTACTTTCCAATCTTCAAGAGAAGAATACTCTACTGCAGGTGTATGCATAATCGTATAATCTGTGTTTGCGATAGTTCGCATGATTGGCTGCTCTAACCAGACGCTCCTTGCTGCTACTAGATCTTTAATTGCTTTAATTGCCCCTGGAACTGGAGAGTTGAGTGGGCAATTAATTGTTCTGTGAGCTGCTAGGTCCTCAGCTTTGATAGTGTTACTTTTAATAGTAATAGATGCTAATGCTGCCATATATTATTCCTTATTTATTTAATTTTATTAAAGTTACTTATATATTATA
>DATIJO010000138.1:0-1675 GCA_035478555.1 Chlamydiales bacterium | reverse complement strand
GCCGGATTAGAGGGCGATAAAAAATTTTAAAATTTGAGCTTATAGCATACTTTATGCTATTTTATTCATGCTTATAAGGCTCATTAACTAAGAAAGGACAGCATCATGCCAAGAGTGATCGGAATCGATATACCAGATAATAAAAGATTAGAAATCAGCCTCACCTATATTTACGGGATTGGAAGAAAGCTTTCTGTACAGGTTATTCAGAAGCTTGGCCTCGACCCAAATATGAGAGCGAAGACCCTCACTTCTGATGATATCGCCCGTCTTAACGCGCTCCTTCAATCTGAGTATGTTGTAGAGGGAGATTTAAGAAGGCAGATACAAAATAATATCAAACGTCTAGTGAGCATACATTGCTACCGAGGAATAAGACATCGCGTTGGCCTTCCTGTAAGAGGTCAGAGCACACGCCGCAATGCCCGTACAAGAAAGGGTAAGAGAAAAACTATTGCTAACAAGAAAATCTAATTGAATAGGAGATAGGACTTTGGCTAAGCAAGAAACAACCGCGAAAGGTGCAGGTAAAAAAGCAGCAGCAGCCGCTGCAGCACCCGCAAAAAAACCAGTTAGAGTAAAAAAGAAAGTTGCAAGACATGTCCCTACCGGAATTGTGAATGTGAAAGCTACTTTTAATAATACCATCATTTCTATTACCGATCTTGCCGGCAATGTCATTGCTTGGTCATCTGCGGGAAAAGTGAATTTTTCTGGTTCACGTAAATCATCCGCATTTGCTGCAACTGTTGCTGCTCAAGATGCTGCAAAAGCAGCTCAAGCTCTCGGAATGAAAGAGTGTGAAGTAAACTTAAATGGTCCTGGCGCAGGACGTGAATCAGCAGTGCGAGGCATACTTAGCTCTGGAATGACTGTAACTATGATCAGAGATAAAACGCCCATCCCTCATAATGGATGCCGTGCACGTAAAAGAAGAAGAGTCTAAAGAATATATTAGGAGATCCCAATATGGCAGTAAAGTATGGCAAATTTGAAATGCCAGAGAAAATAAAAGTCGAAGAATCAACCAAAACGGCGAACTTCGCAAAATTTATAGTAGAACCCTTTGAAAAGGGGTTTGGGCACACCATTGGGAATGCTCTTCGCAGAATCATGCTTACCTCTTTGGAAGCGCCTGCAATCATCTCTATTCGTTTTGAAGGGGTTCCTCATGAGTATACAGCGATTGAAAATGTCGTTGAGGACATGACCCATATTATTTTGAACCTCAAAAGCGCTCTTTTACGTTTTTTACCTACAGAAGAGGGAACAAAATCACCCAAGATTGTCTCAAAGATTATCGATATTTCTGCAGATGATATTGAGAAGGGCGGCGGAGAGTATAAAGTCACTCTCAAAGATATTATGGGAATTTCCCAATATGAGCTTGTTAACCCTGATCTTGCTATTTTCACAGTCACAAAACCACTAACGAAAAAAATTGATTTGAAAATTGGCATTGGAAGAGGATATGTGCCATCAGAGAGACACTCTCAAGAAGAGAGACAATTTGATGAGATCATTCTCGATTCTATTTTCTCACCCGTTCGTATCGTTAACTATTATGTAGAGAATACACGCGTAGGACAGGACACTGACTTTGATCGTTTGATCTTAGAAGTGAAAACCGATGGAAGAATCTCTCCTCAGGAAGCCCTTACTTTCGCAGCACAGA
>DATIJO010000137.1:0-6775 GCA_035478555.1 Chlamydiales bacterium | reverse complement strand
AGTCTCGTATTCGGGAGATCCAACGGCTTGAGCCGATGGCATTAAAAAAATCCAATATTCAAAGGCCCTACATTCGCTTTATTCCGCCTGAAAAGCAGTCCGGCCAAGTGACGATAAAAGCAGAACATATCTACAAATCTTACTTTGACCACCCTGTGATCAAAGATTTTTCGATGGAGATGCTTCGCGGTCAAAAAATTGGAGTGATTGGAAATAACGGACGCGGTAAGACAACGCTCTTAAAAATGCTGGCTACTGTACTCTTGCCTGACAAGGGCAATGTGGTATTAGGCCATCAGACAGAAATTGGCTATTTCCCTCAAAACCACCATGATGTCATCGATAAGACCAGTCAAACCACAGCTTTTGATTGGCTGAAAAATAAAAGACCCGGCCTCTATGACACCGATGTTAGATCTGCCCTTGGCAAGATGCTGTTTGGCGGCGATGATGCTTTCAAACCTATTTCTGCCCTATCAGGTGGAGAAACTGCTAGACTAATACTTGCCGGCCTTACTCTTTTACACCCAAACCTACTGATTATGGACGAGCCAAATAACCACTTGGATTTGGAAGCAGTCTCTGCACTTGCTTGGGGACTAGAAGAATTTAAGGGTACAGCCATTGTTGCCTCTCATGACCGTGATCTTATCAATCAATTTGCAGAAAAGCTTCTGATCTTTGAAGAAGACGGCATCCACTTCTTTGATGGAAAGTTGGAAGAGTACCTCCATGAACGAACCTCCCTTTAATAAATCCAAATTCGTTAAGCTCCCCCTTCATCTTCAGCACAAAAAATGTGCGGACCTGCTTCGAGCTCTCTATGGATGTTTACTAGATAAAAAAGATCCTGCTTCCCTTCTTTCCAGCTATCAAAATTATTGTGAGTGGATGGAGCTAGATAATTGGAAACAAAAAGGCATTAAAGATATTGCGGACCGCTATCACTTCCATATAGCTCTTGCAAAAGACATTATCAAAGAACATGACCTTCTTCCTCCTATTCGAAGAGGCGACCATCTTCCAAAAGAAGATTTTCCTCCTATTGCAATCTACATGGACAATCTCCGCTCTGCTTACAATGTAGGAAGCATCCTTCGTACCACTGAAGCGCTTCGCTTAGGCAAGCTTTATTTTGGAGGGAAAACGCCCTTCATAAACAATAAGAAAGTCGAAAAGACCTCGATGGGAGCATCTTCCTTAGTCCCCTGTTTTATTTCTACTTCGCTTGCTGATCTGCCTAGACCTTTTATCGCGTTAGAGACAGCAGAAGAGGCTGTGACAGTTTCTAATTTTCCTTTTCCACAAGTTTTTACTCTTTTTTTGGGAAATGAAGAATATGGAATCTCAGATGAGGTACTAAAAGAGATTGATCATTTTGTGCATGTCCCTCTTTTTGGAGCAAAGAACTCCATCAATGTCGCTTGCGCATTTGCCATCTGCGGACAAGAGATACGAAAGCAAAAAGGGATTGTATGAAGACTCTTGTCTCTGAAGAAGAAAAGATTGCTTTAATTGAAGAGAAATTCAGAGACATTCTAGATATTTTAGGACTGGACTCATCGCACTCCACCATTAAAGATACGCCTGCAAGGGTTGCCAAAATGTATGTGAAAGAGCTCTTTTCAGGTCTTGATCCTGAAAATTACCCAAAGCTATCCTTTTCGGACTTTGCTCCTCCCGAATATTCTTCCTATGTACTGGTAAAAAACATATCTCTTCAGAGCTATTGCGAACATCATTTTGTCCCAATGGTAGGTCATGCCCATATCGCCTATCTTCCCCAAAAGAAGGTCATTGGTCTTTCAAAACTCAACCGTATTGCAGATTACTTTGCGAAGAGGCCTCAATTGCAGGAAAGACTGACAGCCCAAATCGCAGAAAATCTTTGTGAGGTCTTAGAAACGGAAGATGTAGCAGTCTACACCATCATGAGCCATTTCTGTGTTCAAATGAGGGGAATCAAAGATAAGGACTCATTTACTCATTCTTATGTGCTTTTAGGAAAGTTCCAAGATGAGCCAAATCTTCGATCGGAATTTATTCTATCGGGAAGGGGAACCGCATAAGGTCATCAGCTGCAAAAGTATTGGGAAAGATCGTTCTTGCTTCCTGCTCAAAAAGAGTATTATCTAGATAGCGCGCAGAGAAGTGAGTCAGGATCAGCATTTTTACTCCTGCCTTTTTAGCGATAAGCGCAGCTTCTTTAGCGGTCAAGTGCATGTGTTTTTCTGCTAAGTCTTTGTGCTCTTCAAGGTAGGTGCTTTCACAAATAAGGACTTTTGCGTCTTTGGCAAGTGTTATCGCTTGTGGACAGGGACGAGTGTCTACCACATAAGTGAAAGTATCTCCCTTTCTAACCCAGCTAACATCTTCTAATTTGATCTCTTTTCCTTGGATTGTGATCTTTCCGTCTTTCATGAGATCTTTAATTGCAGGCCCAAAGATCCCTTTAGCCTGAAGTTTCTCTTTGTCAAATTTTATTCTATCCGGCTCGGTAATGCGCCATCCCAGATTGTCCACTCCATGTTCTAAATAGTCTGCTTCTATGCAAAAATGCTCATCTTCGTGGACTATGCCGGGCCTTCGGACAGGATGCTCGATTACTTCAATGTTCTCATGGTATAGGCAGCCATAACGGAGCGCTTTGAAATTCTTTTTCCCGCTAGCAGGATAGTAGCAATGGATAGGATGCTGTACCTTATCTAAGTTAAGCCTCATGAGCATAGACCCTACGCCTAAACAGTGATCTCCATGGAAATGGCTCACAAAAATGCGTGTCACCGTAGGAGGCGCAATATCCGCAAAAATAAATTGTCTTTGCGTACCTTCTCCCGGGTCAAAGAGCAGTCCTTCATCATTCCATCTGACAAGATAAGCCCCATGATTGCGATTGCGAGTAGGCTGCTGGCTGGAAGTCCCTAATATGACGATATCTCTAACGCTCAACTGCCCTCCAAGAAAAGAAGGGCATTCTTCCCAAAAGCGCGCCTATTATCGCGCCTGCTATATGAGCAGTGTTCGCAATATTTGCAGAAAAAGCTCCTAAGCCAAAAAACTGAGCAAAAAAAGAGGCTATTTGAAGAAGCAGAAGAGCTCCGATATACAAGGCAAGAAACAGAAAAATGGTTCGGCTAAGAGGATAGCCTTCCCAAGGAGCTACGCGCTGCCTCATCCAAATAAAGCCTGCCATTCCCATGACCACGCCTGAAAAACCTAGGAAATAGGGCCCGCTTATTAAATACTGTAAGACGTTGGTAAAAATCCCAACCAAAAGGATCAAAATACAGATACGGGCTCTAGGCACCCTTAACTCTATCTGTTTTCCAAGCACCCATAGCCAGAGCATATTAAAAAGGATATGGAGAAGATTTTTATGGAGGATTGCAGGTGTGAAAAGTCTCCAAACTTCCCCTTGGCGCACTTTGATAAACATGGGGCCTGTTGGCTGTTTCTCCCCTTTTCCTCTCTCGAGGATCCATTGATAGAATCCCCTGAAATAGGGAATTTTATCCACATCAGCAGTCATCTCTTTCACATCTTCTTGCACTTGCTGAGGAGTATCTTGAGAGGTAGGTGCATGAGATTCGATGATCCTATTATAAACGCTTATTGGGATAGGGGCATCGATAAATAAGGCATTTTCTAAAGGGGTGAGCACGAGAGAAGCAACTGTTGGATTTTTTTTGTCTACGCTCATTTCCTGAATCGTATCGATCATAAAAATGACTACGCAAACCGCTAAGAAAAAATAGAGAACAGGAAATACAGGACGTCTCTCTTCTACCTCTTCCCTTAAGTGAGGCGGCGACTCAATGGCAGAAATTCTTTCGCTTGCTTTCTGATGAGATTCCGGAATCTTAAACTTAGGATCATCCGGATTTTGGCAAAACTCTAGATAGTACTTTTCCGCTCTTTCCTTTTGATCTTCGTCATGGACCCAAACGGCGCAGACCACTCCATTCTTTTGCTTATTGAAAGAGATCTCACAAGTATTCTCAATCCCTTTCGATCTTAAAAATTGCGAAAATTTTTTCGCTTGCCCCTGATCCGGAAAGCTTCCTATGTTTCGCATGAGACTATCTTGTGTATGATTTCTGACGTAGAAAGACCCGGGATTTTTGAAACAATATAGATGCTGCCGCCATGTTTTTTTACCACATCTGCTTCGATACAATTAGGTCCATATTCCGAGCCATTCGCATGGACATCGGGGCGAATTTTTTCTAGGAGAGCTCTAGGATCGGTCTCATCAAACCAGGTCACATAGTCCACGAAACTAAGAGCTGCCATCATCTGTAATCGGTATTTAAGAGGAATGATCGGCCGTTTTTCGCTTTTGTATCTTTTGATCGAACTATCGGTATTAAGGGCTACAATGAGAACATCGCCTTGTAAGGATGCTTCATAAATCATTTGCAAGTGTCCTGCGTGCATAAGATCAAAAGAACCGTTTAGCGTAACGATTTTTTTTTGACTTTTGCGTTGTGTAGCTACCAATTCTTCAAGATGCTCTGGATCTACGAGCTTTTTGTTTACTTCTTCTGACCAAAGCTTCTTTTTCATGAAGAGTTTTCCTTGGAAATGCGATTTTGAATACTTCATCATAGGTGTCTACAAAATGAACTTCCAGCCCCTTTTTCAAGTACGCTGGGAGCTCATCATAATCACGTGAATTTTCTTTTGGGAAGATCAATGTTTTCAAATTAGACCTTCTGGCAGCGATCAGTTTTTCTTTAAGACCTCCAATAGGAAGCACTTTACCGGTCAGAGTGATCTCACCGGTCATCCCCAAATCATCTCTTACAGGTGTCTTGAGTAATAGAGAAAGAAGCGAGGTCACAATAGTGATGCCGGCCGAAGGGCCATCTTTCGGGGTTGCTCCTTCAGGTACGTGGACGTGAACGATCGATTTTTCAAAGAAGGGAATCCCGTGTGCATATTTATCTGAAAGACCATGAGCATAGTCCCAGGCAATGAGGACCGATTCTTTCATGACATCGCCCAACTGGCCTGTCATCTTCAATTCGGTTTTTTCAGAAGGAGCAACAGATGCCTCTACGTATAAAGTAGCTCCGCCCAGAGCAGTCCAGGCAAGGCCAGTGGTCACACCGATAGGAGTATGTTCATAGTAGCGGTCAGAAGTAAAGATAGGTTTACCGAGATATTCCGCTACATCTTTGCTATCGATAGTGATCTTTTTGTGTTTCTTTTTGGCTTCTTGCCCTCTAACTATTTTAATGGCTACTTTGCGCAGGATCTTTTTAATATTGTTCTCAAGGTTCCTAACACCTGCTTCTCTTGCGTATCCATTGATGATGTGAGAGATCCCATCTTTGGTAAAGACAACGTCAGTAGCTTTTAATCCCATGCTTTTACGGTTTCTTGGGATTAAGTATTTCATGGCGATTTCAAGCTTCTCCGCCTGAATGTATCCAGAGAGCCTTAGCGTCTCCATACGGTCTTTCAAAGCCTCCGGAATCGTATCTAATACGTTTGCCGTGATCATAAAAAGAACATTGGAAAGATCACATCTAACATCAATATAATGGTCTAAAAATTCTTTGTTTTGCTCGGGGTCTAATACTTCTAAAAGTGCAGATGCCGGATCTCCATGATAGCTCATCCCCATCTTGTCCACTTCATCGATCATGATGACCGGGTTCATCGTCTGGCAATTTTTAAGTGCTTGCACCATTTTGCCTGGCATTGCGCCAATATAAGTACGTCTGTGACCTTTGATCTCAGCCTCATCTCGCATGCCGCCTACAGAAAATCTAAAAAACTTTCTATTTAAAGCTCTTGCTACGCTTTTACCGATACTTGTTTTTCCAACTCCCGGAGGCCCAACTAAACAGATGATACTTCCCTTTACGCCCTTAGTTAGTTTGCCGACCCCAATGAATTCCAGGATTCTTTCTTTGATATCTTTCAGTCCGTAGTGGTCTTCATCCAAAATCTTTTCCGCTTTCCCAAGATCATTGTTCTCTTCGCTGAACATTCCCCAAGGAACGATCGTGAGCCAGTCCAAATAATTGCGGCTTACGGCGTATTCCGCTGATTGCATCTCTAAAGTGCCCAGCTTGTCCATCTCATCTTTGATGACCTTCATGACCTCTTCAGGAACTTTACGCACCTTTAAACGGCTCTCAAACTTCTCCGTTTCCATGGTCTTGTCATCTTTTTCCATGCCGAGCTCTTTTTTAATCGCTTTCAACTGCTCACGTAAAAAGAACTCACGCTGGGTTTTAGAGATGGTAGCTTCAATCCTTTGGTTGATGCTGCTTTGCAGACGGCTGATATCGAGCTCTTTCTTTAAGAGAATTAATGCCTTATCGATTCGGGCCTGCAGATCAAATGTCTGGAGCACATCTTGTAATTCTTCACGAGAGGCTGTGGTCAAAGCCACGGCAAAGTCTGCAAGCCTTCCCGGTTCAGTAAAGTCAGAATGCCCCAGAAAGATCTGGAGCTCCTCTTTAAAGAGAGGATTTAATTTTAATAGCTCTTTGATCGTAGTTATGATGCTAATGGAATAGGCCTTCAGCTCTTTGGAAATTTTATGAGGAGGAAGCTCTTCATGATATTCCACTTTCACTTTGAGATACTTGTCTTTCACAGGATCCAACATGGAAATACGTTTTTCCATGTTCAGGATGACCTGCGCACCGCCCTGTTCCATAGGGATAATGCGAAGTATCCTTGCTAGCACACCTACTTGATAAAAATCTTTCGGCTCTAATTTGTAGATATTGGCATCTTCTTCACGGGTAAGAAA
>DATIJO010000136.1:0-2446 GCA_035478555.1 Chlamydiales bacterium | reverse complement strand
GTTGCTCAATTTGCTAAAGAAAGAAAGATCGAAAGAGTAGTCTTTGATCGCGGCAGATATAAGTTCCATGGACTTGTAGCTGAATTTGCAAATAGTGCCCGTGAAGCAGGTTTACAATTTTAAATTTTGGGTAAGGTAATGGCCAAACAGACAGATAGAAAGAAGGAAGAAGCATCTAGCGAGTTTGAAGAAAAGGTTCTTTATATCAACCGATGCGCCACAGTAACAAAGGGGGGAAGAAAATTTAGCTTTTCCGCCCTCATTCTAGTAGGAGATGGTAAAGGAAACATTGGATTTGGCTTTTCTAAAGCAAATGAAGTCTCCGATGCTATTCGCAAAGGTTCTGAAACTGCCCGTAAAAATCTCTTTACCTTTGAAAGAGAAGGGACTACCATTCCTCATGAAGTCATTGTAGATTTCGATGGAGCAAGGATTCTATTAAAACCTGCGAAAGAAGGAACAGGAGTTGTTGCCGGCTCTAAAATTCGAACTGTATTGGAACTTGCAGGTATTAGAGACGTCGTAGCAAAAAGCCTAGGATCTAACAACCCTATTAACCAAGTACATGCAACTATCAAAGCTCTATTATCGTTGAAAAATCGTAAACAAACGTTTGCAGACCGAGGATTATCCGCATGATTCAGTTACATCAATTAGAAAATACCTCAAGACCGAAAAAGAAAGTTCAGCGTATCGGAAGAGGCGTCGGATCTGGCAGAGGAAAGACTGCGTGTAGAGGTCATAAAGGGGATGGATCCCGTTCAGGCTATCGAAGAAGATTCCATTATGAAGGCGGTCAAATTGCTCTTTATAAAAAACTACCTGCTAGAGGATTTACTAGAGGACGATATTATCAAACGATTATAGCATCCATCAATCTTGGAGATATCGATAAACTCTATGACAATGGAGAAGTCGTCAATTTTTCAACTCTATTGGAGAAAGGATATGTCACTAAAAGCAAATTTGGCGGCATCAAAATCCTCTCCGGTGGAGAACTTTCGAAAAAAGTGACGATTGAAGCGCATTCTTTTTCTAAGGAAGCGAAGAGGAAATTGGACGAGCGTTCTATTTCCCATAAAGTAGTTGGTTAATTTTTCTAACTTACGAGCTCAAATAGAATGATTGAAAGCATTAAGCGGATTTGGCTCATACCCGAGCTAAAGCAAAAGATTCTTTTTACATTGGTTTTGCTAGCTATTTGCCGAATTGGAGCATTTGTGCCTGTTCCAGGGATCAATGCTGAAGCGGCGGTGACCTTCTTTCGCTATGCGACTGGAGGATCACAAAACCTCTTTCAATTAATGGATATTTTTTCCGGAGGCGCTTTTGCTCAGATGACGATTACTGCGCTTGGCGTTGTCCCATACATCTCCGCTTCTATCATTTTGCAGCTAGTGTTAGCCGTTGTACCTTCTTTACAAAGAGAAATAAGAGAAAGCAGCGACCAGGGAAAACGAAAAATTTCCAAATGGACCAGGATGGCAACTCTTTGCCTTGCTCTGCTGCATTCCGCTCTCTTTGCGAAATATGCGGTGCAATTAAACGAATCTACTCCCGGAATCATTGTTCCTGAACTGGTTAGTGTGACTCTTTTCGGACTTCCTTGGCTTTTCTACCTAACCGTCATGGCAACAATGACTACAGGTTCTCTTTTTCTTATGTGGATTGGAGAGCAGATCACTGAAAAAGGAATTGGAAACGGCATTAGTTTAATCATCACGATAGGCATCCTCTCTTCCTTACCTTCTACGATAGGAACCGTAATCCAGCAGTTAAACCTAGAATCTCAAGAGATAGGTCAGCTTACCTTTTCTTCGCTTGTTGTGCTCTGCGGTCTTTTTGTCCTCATCACAATAGGCACCATTTTGATTATTCAAGGCCAAAGACGCATCCCTTTGCAATATGCAAGGAGAGTTGTTGGCCGTATGGAAGTGCAAGGTGGAAGTGCTTATATTCCTTTAAAAATAAATTACGCTGGCGTGATCCCCGTTATTTTTGCTTCCTCGTTTTTGATGCTACCTGCAACGATTGGACAATTTTTAGGAAGAGGCAATTGGCTGGGCAAGATCGCTTCTGCTTTTTCTCCGGGCAGCTGGGTCTACGTCACTGTCTATGTGCTTTTAATTGTGTTTTTTACCTACATTTGGACAGCGATGCAATTCCGCCCTGATCAAATCGCCTCAGATATGAAAAAGAACGGCGCATTTATACCGGGCATCCGCCAAGGTAAACCTACAGAAGAATTTTTAGAAAAAACAATGAACCGCATCACTTTTGCAGGAGCTGCGTTTCTTGCACTAATTGCGGTTTTGCCCTCCTTAATAGGAAAACTTTTAAATATAGATCCAAACATAAGTTATTTTTTTGGAGGAACCTCCCTATTGATCCTAGTTGGCGTTGTATTAGATACCTCCAAACAAATTGAATCTCATTTACTTATGAA
>DATIJO010000135.1:0-2180 GCA_035478555.1 Chlamydiales bacterium | reverse complement strand
AAGCGGGTTTTCAAAGAGCTCTTTTTTGTCTGCAAGTTCCACGATTGTGCCTAAATACATGACGGCAATACGGTTTGCAAGATACTCCACAATGGCAAGATCATGGGAGATAAAAAGATAGGTGAGAGTGAGCTTTTCCTGAAGGGTTTGAAGAAGTGTGATGATTTGCGCCTGAACAGAGACGTCCAGAGAAGAAATCGGTTCGTCGCAAACAATAAATTCCGGGTTTACTGCAATAGCTCTTGCAATGCCAACCCTTTGCCTTTGCCCGCCGCTTAACTCATGAGGGTATTTTTCTAGAAAACTTCCCTGTAAACCTACCCTATGCAAAATCAAAGAAGGATCTTCAACAGCTGCTTCTTGGATGATCCTTTTTATAGTCATGCGAGGATTAAGTGTAGAGAAGGGATCTTGAAAGATGATTTGCATTTTGTGGCGTAATTTCTGCATTTCCTTAGGAGGAAGCAGGAAGATATTTTGTCCTTCAAAATAGACCTCTCCTGCAGAAGGCTCAAGGAGTCGAAGTAGAGTCTTTCCCAGTGTGGACTTGCCGGATCCTGATTCTCCAACAATCGCGAGTATCTCACCTTTTCTGATAGAAAAGCTTACATCGTCCACCGCCTTCAAAGCCAAGTTCTTCACATAGAAGTATTTCTTTAGGTTTTTGATTTCCAACATGAATATTTTTGTAGGTTTTGAGTTGTGATTAGAGGAGGAGGAGAGGAGCAGATTTTTACCGCATAAGGACATCTTTCATGAAAGGGACAACCTATAGGAGGAGGAGAGAGGGAAGGCGGAGAGCCGTGGATAGCTTTTAATTTGCGGTTATTTTTCAGAGCAAAGCTTGGAGTTGCCTCTAAAAGAGCTTGAGTATAGGGATGCAAAGGATTCTGAAGCACTTCTTGTACTCTTCCCTCTTCTACAATTTGTCCTGCATAGAGAACGAGCATTCGGTGGCAAATACTTTTGATAACATTTAAATCATGAGAGATGATGATCATGCTCATTTTTTCTTGAACTTGAATCTCTTTTAAAAGGGATAGGATCTGCTCTTGAATTGTAGCATCGAGCGCAGTTGTGGGTTCATCTGCGATTAATATTTTGGGGGATGCTGCAAGGGCTATGGCAATAAACACTCTTTGGCACATTCCTCCGCTTAGTTCATAGGGATATTGATCATATCTTGTTTCAGGATCTGTTATCCCTACCTTTCTTAAAAGATCTAAAACTCTTTGTTTTGGCTTAGGTGTGGCAAAACCTTCTTCGATCTGCTTTCCAATTCTCATTACGGGATTCAGGGACTTGGTTGGATCTTGAAAGATCATGGAAATCTTTTTTCCTCTTATCTTGCAAATCTTTGAAGAGATCTCTTCTCCCTCTAAATAAACCTCTCCGCTCTTGATCCGGGCAGATTGGGGAAGAAGCCCCATAATTGCATCCATCGAGGTACTTTTGCCAGACCCCGATTCGCCCACAATGCCTACAATTTCTCCCTTACTTAAGGAAAGATTAAAATTCCTGAGCGCTTCCACCTCTCGTCTTTTTTGCAGATAAGAAACGGTAAGGTTTTTTATTTCAAAAAAGCTATTCATAATCTAGGGTCCATTGCGTCACGTACGCTATCTGCAACCAAATTGAAAGAAAGTATAAGTATCGATAATACTCCTGCTGGGAAAAAAAGCCTCCATGGATAAAAACGAAGCGCAGCAAGGCCATCGGAGATTAACACTCCTAAACTAGCAGCGGGTGGTTGAAGCCCTAATCCTAAAAAACTTAAAAAAGCTTCCGCGAAAATCGCATAGGGCAGAGTTAAACTGAGGGCGCCAATGATTGCTCCGATGGAGTTGGGAAGAAGATGGCGTAGAAGTACCTGCATTCTTGGCAGGCCAAGAGCTATTGCCCCCTGAATAAACTCTTTTTCCTTGATCTCAAGGATCTGCGTTCTTACAACTCTTGCCATGTTGACCCATCCGCTAAAAGAGATAGCAACCAAAATCGTAAAAAGGGAGGGCCGGAAAAGCATCATGAGCAGAATAACATTGAGAAGATAAGGGATAGAATAGAGGATATCGCAAATTCGCATCACAATCTCATCGGTTTTTCTTCCGAAGAAGGCAGCAATACATCCAACCGTAATCCCAATCGTTAGATCTACTATCCCTGCGGTTAATGCGACTAAA
>DATIJO010000134.1:0-6577 GCA_035478555.1 Chlamydiales bacterium | reverse complement strand
TAGCTTCCAGGTAAGGACGGACATGGAATAGATTTAAGATGATTGAAATCGTAACAACGACAAGAAAGTTAACGACTAAAAAAAGAATAATTCTCTTAGCAAATGCCATACTAAACTCCGAGTGGGAAAGTATCCTCTTTTTTTCATTTTTCTTCAAGGCATAATGGTTTAGATTGCATAATATTTCTGTTTGTGTCATCTATCTGTGAAGAACTTCAAAAATGCCTTCTGGAATACATCTGGAAGCAAAATCAACTTGAGCCGTGTATGACAAAACTTTACCTAAAAATGATGCGGAAGGGAAAAAATTCTAAAGATATTTCTCTTCAGAGCATCAAAAAAACTTTAAGCAAAAATAACGTCTGCTACGTGCTCATCACCTGCGGCGAGCCCACTGAAGATGGAAAAATGGAAGTGGAAATGTCCTATGATGGGGATGAATGCTTAGCTGCTTATCTCATTGAAAGCGCCCAAAATGTATTTGATAATCAGGTAGAACAGTCCATCGACTCTCACTCCTGATCAGAATCTTTATCTGCTGGTCCTGCAGGAGCAGGCGAAGGTGCCAATGCGCTTACTGAGGATGATCCTGCACCACCTGATGCAGACTCTACACCACTTTCAGGGATCGAATATCCGGCTTGTCTAAGCGCGTCTCTTAAAGCATCCCGTAACTGATTATTTTCTTGAATTAATGAAGCAATTTGAGTGGCATTTTCACTGAATACTTTTTTAGCTGCTTGCAGTTCCCCCCTCAACTTCTGATTTTCAAAGCCAAGGTTTACTGTTTCAACAACAGTTGGTTTGTCTTTTCCACCTAACGTTTTTGCTCTTTGATGTCCGGGAGCGACTGCACTACCCGCACCTTCTTCAAGCAATTTATTTTTCGCTATTAAGTCATCAATCCTTTCTTGTAATTCAAGGATCCTTTCTTCACCCCTTGCGTTGATACCATCTTGTACCTCACGGTCTTTTTCTAACTCTTCTGTATATTGTTGTTTTGCTTTTGTAAGTTCTGCGTTTTCATCTTCGAGTTCAGCTATTCTTTGATGCAACTTAGCAAATTCTCCTCTCCATTTGTCTCTTTCCACTTCAAAGGCAGATTCAAGTTTTTCCCTCTCCTCATTTGCTGCGGTGAGAGCTTCAGATATTCCTGTACCTAATGATTTTGCAGCAAGTGTAGGAGATGCTTTTTGTGGTTGGGCTGCTGGAGCATCATCAATTTCTTCTCCTGCTTGGGCACTTGAAAAACTACTTTTGGGGGGAGTTCTTCTTCCTGCAGCTGATGGGGCGGCAGATAACGCATCTTCTGCTCTTGCCATTTTCTGTTTCAATTGAGAGAGTTCTTTCTCTACTTTAGTTTTTTGTCTTAAATATTCTTCTGCTTCCTCATAATGCTGTTTTACTAAAGCCTTAGCAGTTTCAGATTCATCTTTCCATTTTTCGACATTTTCTTGGTTAGAGCGAATAGCAGCCGTTGCATCTTGTAACCTTTGAGTCAAACTTTGACATTGATCAGTCAAGGTTTGCTTTTCAGCACGTAATCCCTCTAGGGCTGCATTAGCGGTATTCAAAGCAGTTTCAGTTTGTGTAAACCTTAAGCGTTCATTCACCCATTCCTTATATTGGCCTTCACCTACCCATCTACCTTTCATTAGCTCATCATCCGCAACTTGTGTTGATGCGTCGCTAGTCGCAACTGCTGCATGTTTTGGCGATGCTACGGGTGAAGAGGGACCGCTTGCAGGTGTTTGTTCGAGCTGACTTCTTAAGCTTTTGATCGTTTCTTCAAGCGCTGATTGTAACTCATCCCATTGTTGACGATCTGATGTATATTCCGCTTGTAATGTTGCCATCTGTTGGGCTAGTAGTGTTAATTGTCTCCTAAGCTCTTGGGCATCATCTCCCGATCCACTTCCGCCAGCTTCCAGCTCCTTGATCCTTGCTAAGAGAGTTTCAATCTGTTTTTTTGCTGCGGCTAGTTGATTTGCAAGTTCTGAGTCTCTTTGGATCTGAGCTTGAAGTAGGAGAACAGCCTGACGTTCTTTTTCAAGTTGTTGTTGAAGATCGGAATTTTCCGCAGCTTTTGCTTGAGCTGTGCTTTCAGCGTCAGATACTCTTTGAGAGAGTGCTCGATTGTCATTTTCTAACGACCCAGCTTTTCTTTGGGCTTCCGCTTCACTGTCAGTTAGTTTTTTAAGCTGTGATTCCAGTTCGGCATTCTGTGCTAGAAGAGCTCTGGCAAGTGCTTCAGCTTTCTCTGTTGCAGCTTTTTCATTTGCTAGCTGGGCCTCTAGTTCGGATACTCTTCTACTCGCTTCTGTTTCTTTTTCTCTGAGCTGTGATAATTCTCTCCCTTGTTCATCCAGAAGCTTTTGTTTTTCTTGAGCTTCCTGCTCTTTTAATCGAGCTAGTGCTTCAGCCTCGGAGAGTTTTTTAGAAAGAGCTTTATTTGCGCTGGCTAATGCTGCAGCAGTAGACTGTGTTTGAGCTTCGCTCTCTGTAAACCTTGCGAGAGCTGTCGCTGTTGAACTATTTGATGCTTGGAGCTCAGTATTTTGGGCTTGAAGAGCTGCTGCCTGTTTTTCAGCTCGCTCTTTTGCTTCTTTTTCTTTTGTCAGCTGAGCTTGTAAATCATCCGCTCTTCTTTGAGCCTCAGCTTCACTTTCTCTAAGCTCCCTTATTTGTTCTTCTTGTTCATCAATTGTTTTTTGTTTAGTTCGAGCATCTTCTTCAGCAGCGGTTGCTCTCTCCTCGAGAGTTTTATTTTGAGTTTCAACTGCTTCCCTTCGCTCTCTTTCTGTATCTAATTCACTTTGAAGCTCTCTTAGTTGTTGATGAAGAGCTTCGCTTTGATCAGGTACATTAACAGGAAAAGGTGGAACACCTTCGATAGCATCCGCAGGACCTGAGTTTGCTCTAGCTTTATCTAGTTGTTCTCTTAATTGTTGGATTTCAGCCTCGAGCTTATCCATTCGTTGACTATCGGCTTTAAGCCGTTCATTTTTCTCGCTGATTTCTCCTTCTTGGTCTGCGAGCCGTTTTTGAAGGTCTTCGACTTGCGACTCAAGTGTTCGAATAAGCTCTTTTGAGGCATCATCACTTTCTCTATTAGCTTCTTCTAGCTCTGCAACATGAGATAGGTGTTCTCTTTGCAAATCTTGGATTTGTTTTTGTAGAGCCTCTGTTTGATCAGGACCTCCAGGAAGTGCGCCTTCTCCTTCAATATCAACAGCTGGCCCTGGCTTTTCTAGAGCTTTTTCCTGTTGTTCCTGAAGCGCTCTTAATTGCTCTACCAAGTGCTGGATGATCTGGTCTTTATTATCGTTGTCCGCTTTAAGCTCTGCAATCTCTTCATTTTGAGATTCAATTGTTTGTTCAAGACCATCTATTGAACTATTAGCCTCAGCCAGCTCATCTAAAATATCTTCTCTATCGGCAGTAACATATTCTAATTCTTCTTCTACAGCCGCAAGTTCATTTTCCAATGCTGCAATATCTGCATCTTTATCTCGAAGATCTGCGTCTGCTTTTTTTAATAGGTCTACAAGCCGTCTTTCTTTTTTGGAAAGACGCTCAATGTCCTTATCTCTAGCTCTTAGACGCTCTTCTAGTAGTTCTACCTCACTTTCAGCATCATCTAAAGCTTGTTGAAGACGCTCGTTACTATCTTCAAGTTCTTCAATTGTTTCTTCATTGTCTTCAACTTCATCCAAAAGTTGATTTTTTTCTTGAGACAGTCTGGATATTTCTGCTTCAGCATCAGACAATCTTTGTTGTAGCTCATTATTTTCAGTTTGCAGACCTTCAATTTTTTTTTGCAGTTGTGCATTGATCTTGATTAACTCATCTAACCTGCGATGGAGGGGGTTGCCGCTTAGGCGCCCTCTTAGCTCGCGCAATTGGCTATTTGTATCCTCAAGAGAGTTTCTTAAGCGTCTATTTTCATGTCGAAGAGCATCAGGAGTAAGTGCAGAAGTTTGATCATCTAGAGTCCTAGGCTTAGAGGTTCCTGCAAATTGATCAAAATACTGTTTATGCAGATTGATGAGTTCATGGTCATCCGGTTCTGTTAACGGAAACCTCCAGGATCCGCCTTTCATGTCCATCACTTCAATCTGCGGCTCATTGTTCATTGAGTAAGAAGGAAAGAGGGAAAAGGGGTTTAAAGTGAGCCCGTGCTGTCTATTTACGCCTTCGATCTTTTCATGAAGCTTGGCATTTTGTCTAAGAAGGATGAGCTCTTTCGGAAGAGAGGGATTTAAGAATATATCTTTTGGGTAGTTTGGCCTTGCCCATGAATTTAATAGATAACGAAGGAGCGCGTAAAGAAGGGCAAGAACGGAAAAAATACCAACAATGATCAGGCCAATGTTATTTGCTGCAGGCCTAAGCACGCTATTTGCGTTAAGAAGCGTGATATTTTTATCAACTGGAACTATTGTTTTTGTGGTTTTAGAAACTAACGGGAGGGATGTTTTTTCCCCTAAGGAAATTGGATTCAGCATAGGGATCCTTTCGTTAAGAAGAAGACCATTTTGTATTAAGATTAAGTTAATGAAAAGATGAAAAATTTTTTTTAAAAATAATTGCAATACTGTTTCATGGAAAATAGGAAGTTTTGTATCTTGAGAATTAAAAATGGTTTTTATGACTGCAACTTTATCTGATTTAAAAAAGTGGTACACATCTAACGAAAACAAATTGAAGGACGATCTTTTCTCCTTTCTTCGATTCAAGTCCATCAGCACAGATCCTATTCACAAAAAAGATAGCCTTGCTTGCGCGGATTTTCTTTTAAAGCTGTTAAAGGAAGCAGGCTTAAAAGGTGAATTGATTGAGACTCCAAACTATCCTTTGGTCTATGCGGAAAACTTAAGTGCAGGCCCCAATGCTCCCACGGTTCTTTTATACGGCCACTATGATGTGCAGCCTGTAGATCCGCTGGAACTTTGGGAGAGCGATCCGTTTGAGCCAAAACTGGTAGGAAAGACAGTTTTTGCAAGAGGCGCTCAAGATAATAAAGGGCAGATTTTTTATTCTCTGATGGCTGTGAAGGCTCTTCTTACGCTGCAGAAAAAACTTCCTGTCAATCTAAAGATCTGTATTGAAGGGGAAGAAGAATCTGCAAGCGCAGGATTTACCAAAGTTCTTCCAAGATTGAAGGACAAGCTCAAAGCTGATGTAATTTTAGTTCCAGATTTTGATATTCCCGATATGGAGACTCCTGCAGTGACGATGGGAATGAGGGGAATAGTAACGATGGAACTAGTACTGAAGAGCTCCAATAGCGATCTCCATTCAGGCCAGCATGGCGGTATAGTCCTTAATCCCAACCGAGCCCTCGTAGATGTGCTTTCGGGTTTATGGGACAAAGAAGGAAGGGTGCAGATCCCTAAATTTTATGAAGATGTCGTTGAGCTTTCCCCAAAAGAAAAAAAAGCGCTTTGGCTGAACTTTGATGAAAAAGAATACCAAAAAGAGTGGGGAGTGGAAGCTTGGGGAAATGAACATGGCTACTCTGTCTTAGAGTCCAATTGGATCCGTCCTACACTGGAGGTAAATGGCCTTGGAGGCGGGTATTTTGGCAAAGGATTTAAAACGGTCATCCCTGCAAAAGCCACAGCGAAAATCTCCTGCCGTCTTGTTCCCAATCAAGACCCCCAAAAGATCTTGACAATCCTTAAAAACTATCTGAAAGCCAAAATTCCAAAAGGCATCAAAGCTGAATATACCGACTTTGGCACAGGTAAGCCTGTCCGTACTCCTGTCAGTTCGGCTGCAGCAGATTCAGTAGCATCTGCTTATACGGAGATTTTTAACAAGCCTTGCCAGAAAATTTTAACGGGAGGCTCTGTTCCAATTATTGGCGATATGGTACATACCCTAAATGCGGAAGCTGTGATGTTTGGAGTGGGACTTGATACTGACCGTATTCACGCTCCAAATGAGCATTTCAGCTTGGACAGAGTAGAAAAAGGCTATTTAGTGGTCGCAAGAATTCTGCAGATTTTAGGTGATAAAAAAAGATGATCAAGTTAATCACTAATTTTCTTGCAGGAGATGAGGCCATAAAAAAAGGGCTGATCCTTTTTCTTGGGCCTCTTTTTCTAATCGTTAGTTTAATCCTGGCAGGCAGTTCGCTACTTTGGACTGCTGTTTTCTTTGGTCTTTTCCTCCTATGGAAGCTGCCACGAATAGGAATAATTCTCGCTCTATCCATTGAGCTTCTCTTTGCCTTCTATTTGCATAGCAAAACCTCTCATCAGATCTGGCAGACTGGTCTTGAAATCACAATTGCCCTTGGGCTTATCATTACCCATTATTCTTTTTCACTCTTTCTGCATGTAGTGGAAGCTCTAGAAAAAAAAGGAGAGGAAAAAGAAAAAGAGCTCCTTTCCCTACAAGATGAAGTAAAGAAGAAATCACAACTCTTTCAACAAGAAAAAGAACATTTTCAAAACTATTCTGCGAATTTAGAAAATATTCAGAAAGAGCTAGAAGAAAAGCTCTCTATGGCTTTTGTATTTACGGATACCTTGCAAGCAAAAATTGATGAAGATGCTGAGACAAATCA
>DATIJO010000133.1:0-20562 GCA_035478555.1 Chlamydiales bacterium | reverse complement strand
CCGCGGATATAGGTGACTGCCTCCATCTCGATCTTCTTGCTCTCCATGATAAACTCCATGGAAGCCTTGCCATTTCCTTGACCATTGGTTGTTTCGCAGAGAAACTCCAAGTTATCAAAGATAGGCTGCATCCAGTGATAGAGCTTTTCTTCCTTTGTTCCGGGAAGATAACCAATATCCTTTCCGAGAGGAATAATGGGGCGAGATACTAAAATCCGAGAGTAGTAGTTATCATCAAATACCTTTTTCATCCCGCAAGCAAGCGCAAGAAGGGTCTTGCCGGTACCTGCTTGTCCGATCAAAGTGACCAGATGAACATCATCTCTTAATAGAAGGTCGATTGCGCATCTTTGTTCCATGTTGAGAGGAGTAATTCCCCAAATGTCTTTTGAGATCTGAATGAGCGGTTCTAACCTTTTAGAGCCTTTATTGTATCTAGCTAGTGCAGTCGACTTCTCAGGAGAGTGGAAATAACAGTATTCATTGGAGGTAAAATCCCCCGGAAATTCTAGTCCTCCGTCTTTATAGAAAAGATCGATCTCTTTCTTTGTGACTTCTATTTTTCGTATGCCTTTATAGATCTTATCAAAGGTCACCTTTTGATTTTCGTAGTCCTCCGCCTCAAGCTCCATCGCTTCCGCTTTTACTCTTGAGACAAAGTCCTTCGATACAAATACAATCTGCTCCCCCTTCAGTCTTAGATTATGCGCCATAAGAAGGATGCGGTTGCTATTTCTGTCCAAAGGAAGAGGAAAATGAGTTTCTTTTGCAGGTTTGGCCTCTAAATGGATGCGGACTATTGGACCTTCGGGGATCTTTACCCCTTTGCTTAGGTCCCCTTGATGAACAGTCTTTAAAGAATCGATATAGCGGATTACATCCCTTGCGTTGCTTCCTAGTTCATTGTTTAATCTTTTCATCCCATCGAGTTCTTCTAAGACAACAAGAGGTATGACCACATCGTTATCCGCGAAGTTTTTGATTGCATTGGGATCATGTAAAAGGACGTTAGTATCAATAACAAAGGTTTTACGTGCCATGAAAGACCCAAATTTAGACGTTAATATTTCTTCCTTATCCTAAAAAAAATCATTTTGGAACAGAACTTCTTCTAAGATTTTTAAAATAAAAATTTTACAGTCGAATTCAGCAGTCGAATAGCTAGACTGCTAAAAAGTGTTGACAAACTCCAACCTTTTTCGATATAATGGGGGATATTGTAAAGCGAGGTTTCCTATGAGAATCACACGTAAAATATTAAACCTTCCTCCTTATATCTCTACTTCTTGGCAAAATGTCGCCTCTCTCTATGTGGAAGAAAGAGTAGACGGCCAAATTCTCATCGTCGAACTCCATAACGGCTCCAGAGTCGAAATCCCAGGGTTAGACCAAGCCTTGATCGAAGCCATCTTTGAAACCCATACCAAAGTCCTAGAAGAGGAAGCTCCAAGAGCTCTTGAACCCTTTCCTCGAAGAGAAGAGATGATGCCCTTCCGCTTTGGCATTGGCACGGGCATGGATGCCGTATCTGCAATGCACCATAATCCCGAGCAGAAAGACGCCCCTCAGCTCCCCGCTGAGATCCTAACCAAGATTATCAATGTGGCCCGTGTCCTTGGCATTTTCGATCCCCATACCCTCCCTAAGCCAGAGCCTCATTGCAACTGCGTCCACTGCCAGATCGCCCGGGGCCTCCATGGCCAGATCGGCCATAGCGAAAACTTTGACGCTGAGGTCAAGGACGATGAACTGAAATTCCGCCTTTGGGATATCAAACAGACAGCAGAAAAGCTCTACACCGTCTCCAATCCCTCTGATTCAAAAGAAATCTATAATGTTTTCTTAGGGGACCCTATCGGCTGCACCTGCGGCCAAAAAAACTGCGAGCATATTCGGGCAGTGCTAAATAGTTAATTTATTTAACTATTTAATATTCCTTTCTTTAAATCTTTAATTGAGATATAATTGAACGACAAAAATTTAAAGAAAGGCAAACTATGTTTAATGGCATTAGACTGCACATTAGCGGCATTAATCTACAAAAAAACCTTAACCGCGCTACCACATTTCCTGAACGATGCATACAAAGATGCCCTCAGAAATATCGCCCATTCCTAAAAAATGCAGCCCTGGTCACATCTATAGCTGCTGGCGTTGGCGCCATCTGCTACCCATCGATTATTCGCTCTCCCCTTTTGTTGGGACTTTCAGCAATTTCAGGTTTAACTGCTTATAAAGCATCTCCCTACCAGCAGCTCATGGCAATATTTAGACAGGTTGCAGCCACTCGTTTTATTTACGACGATGCAACAAAATATAGAAGCTACTACGGCCAAAAGCTGCAAGCTCTTTGGAATGCCCACCAAACAGAACTAAAGCCTCACCAAAACACGTTTAAAATCTTGATAGCCCACATGAACGGATCAAGCCTTGTCAGGCTTATTTTCCAGGAACTGGTAGAGCACTTTGATACTTTAGAAAAAACTATCATCAAAAATGAAAAATGGATTGAGTTAATACTACCAGTAGAAATGGCTATACGAAAAAAGGAGTGCGCTATTAAACAAACAAAAGAGATGGAAAATATTAGACGTATCATGCACTCAAGGCCAAAGCCAACCGATCCAAAAGCGATCAAGGATCCCAACAACGCTGCATACTTTGCTGGACAAATCTCGAACAGGCTGCAAAAAAGGAAAATGAATTGTAAGATGGCAGCGAACTTGTATAAAGCCTTACAACCAAATCTTCAAAAGCCTATAGAGTTTTCTGATGTGCAATTTAAAGCAGCAATGAACTCTATCAAGAAATTTTTAGAAAAGAATTGGAACACCAAACTAGATGGTCCTAAACCTGCCTTTATCATCAGCCAAAATACTGCTACCTCTGGAAAAGTAGCCCCACGAGTCACAATAACCGTAAAAGCATAAATTAAATATTTTATTTAACTATTGAATATTCCTTTATTTAAATCATTTAATAATATATAATTAAATGACAAATTTTTAAAGAAAGGTAATAAACATGACGTTTTTTAAATCATTAGAACAGGGCGTAAATAAGTTTTCACTTTTTGGAGACTTGATTGCATCACGCATTCCTCTTAAAAAGAGAGAAGACGCAAGAAATATCTTAGCAGCTATTTCCGTAACAACACTCGCCACTGCAAAATTACTAAGCGGCAATTGGTATTCGCTTATCCCTTTCGGTATCGGTGTAGTTTCCGGTCTTGTAAGCTATAAGCTCTATCATATGGTCAAGCTTGATGAAAAGAATCAAATTCCTCGTGTGGGATCTCTTCGTGCCCTTAGCCCATCTGCTAGTAGCGGCTTAGAGCCGGCTAGATTTGGATCTCTCAGCCCTTTAGCAAGAGAGAGAAAAGGCTAAAAAAATGGCAGCAGAGTGGTTAAATAGAATTTCCCATGCAACAGAATGGAGCATTCAACAATGCCCTGCTGCAGTCAATAAATATCTCCCAAATACAGCTCTTGGGTTTACTGCCGCTTCTCTTATTGGCGCCTACTTCAGATCTCCTTTATGGTTAGCTGGAGCTGCTTTAGGAGCCTATGTCTCTTATAAAGCATCGCCTTTTCAGCAGCTCATGACATTAAGAAGAGATATGATCGCCAATTATCCTGCAAATGCCGGGCAGAAGAAAGATATTCTCAAAAAGAGGTATACTCATAAACTTGATATCTTATTCTCATCCCATCCAGCTGCACTTAATCCGTATAGAGATGTAGTCTTTAAAATGCGAGATTTTCTAAATGGCCACTGTACGAATGCCGACCTTCACAATTTTCCAATTGGCAGATATGCTGCCTATCTAAAAACCTTGCGTGGAAAAGCCCATGCACTATTTTACAGATTAGTAAATGAATTAGAGACTTCCAGAAACCCCAGGGTCCCGCTAAGGCTTTTTCAGGAATTAAGCACCAAGAAAGACAGGCTATTGAGTCAGAAAGATGCTAACACTCTTTTAGAGAGAAGAGCATTAGATGAAATCATCAAAAGAAGGCCGTACCTTGAGTTTGACCATGCAAATAGAGCCTCTTGTAAGGTGACTGTAGGAAACTGCTCTTTTCTATCTCAGAAACTGAAAAAAGAAATAGAAGGATTGGTTGAAATTTTTAGAAAAAGACGTACTGTTGATCCGCAATCTCTTGCACGAGTAGCAACTAAATTTGGTTATATTTATAACGCTTATCGAGATATCTTTATACCAATCGCTTTTCAAAGAGAATATGAACTAGCAATGCACTTTAATAGGGGTGTAATCGACAACTTCTATGGATATTGTGAAACACCCATGGTCAATCGTATACACTTAGGCACAGATCAGGACGATCTACCTCGAGTTAGAGTTCCCGCTTAAGCTTCTTGCGATTTTATTGCCAAGATTCTACTATAGAATTTTTCCAATGGAGATTTGGCTATGAAGCGCCTGTTTTATCTATGCACTTTACCCTTAGCATGTACTTTTTCTGCTTTTGCAGATAGCAAACCTGCTGCAAAACCGATCGTTGACAACTTTTCAAAAACATTCACAGGAAAAGTATTGGGGAATAAAGTGCGCCTTCGCACTAAGCCTGATTTTGACGGCGCGATCGTGCGTGAGATGAATAAAAACGACCTTCTTTTAGTATTAGGAGAAGAGAGCGATTTCTATGCAGTTCAGCCTCCAAGAAATACCAAAGCCTATGTGTTTAGAAGCTACATTATCGATAACACGGTAGAGGCAAGCAAAGTCAATGTCCGCCTTGGACCAAATGTGGAGTCTCCCATTATCGGACAGCTACATGCTGGGCAAAAAGTAGAAGGTGTTGCCTGCCTTCATAACAATAAATGGCTAGAGATTGCAGCACCGTCCAACTCTCGTTTCTATATCAGCAAAGAGTTTGTAACATCTGTCGGCGGACCGGATCTATTTGCCAAAATGGAAAAGAAAAAAGAAGAGGTCGTCTCTATCTTGAACCTTGCCTATTTGATGGCTGAAGCGGAGTGCAAAAAGGTGATTGATGAGATGAACCCGAAAGCTGCGATCGCTGAATTTGAAAAGATCATCAATCACTACTCGGAATTTGAAGACGAGCTAAGACAGGCCAAAGAAGGACTTCTTGCTCTAGAAGATAACTATCTCAAAAAGAAAGTCCTCTTCCTTGAAGGAAAAACAGTCCCTGAAAAGATCCCCGATGTCTCTTTTCCAAAAGTTGCAGGATCAGCAGATGTTCCTAACAAACAAGATCCAAACATCTGGCAGAAGAGGAACTATTTTTCTAAAGGCAAAAACCTCAACAACAAGATGAAATACTGGCAAGGTGTTGAAGAGACCCTTTACTCCAGTTGGTCAAACTATCATGAAGATAAAAAGCCTGATGATTTCTATGTCGAACAGAAGCTGAACGCTGCTACTATCAAAGGGTTGGTCGACACATTTGATGTAACTCTCAAAAATAGACCGGGCGACTATGTGCTTAAAGAAAACAATGTCCCTGTTGCTTATCTCTATAGCACTCAAGTCGACCTGGATAAATGGCTCGGCAAAAAGGTAAATGTTGTTGTTGCCCCAAGGCCCAATAACCATTTTGCCTTCCCCGCCTACTATGTATTTGAAGTAAATGACTGAAGTAAGAGACTGGGCTATCCGCATACTCTCTGCGGATAGCCTAGATGATAAGCTTTTCTCCCCGGAAATCCTAACCGACAACAACCCTGGACCTGCCTACCGGTTCAATGAACCTGTTCGTCCTGCCGGCATGGCCTTCTCTAAAAGACCCAAGCAAGAAAAGCTCCCCCCTTTCCATGAGCACCATCAAATCGATAAACGTGCCATCTGCCTGCACAGGTTTGCAGGGCATGAGCTGTTAGCAGTTGAGATCATGGCACAAGCGCTCCTTGCCTTTCCGGAAGCACCTGTATCCTTTAGAAAAGGCGTGATCCGCACTCTTAAAGAAGAGCAATACCATGTAAGGCTCTACAAACAAAGAATGGAAGAGATGGGCCTGCAATTTGGGGATCTTCCCCTATACCGCCATTTTTGGGTCCATGTCCCCTACCTCACCTCTCCCCTTCACTACTTAAGCGCTATGAGCCTGACCTTTGAGATGGCAAACCTAGATTTCGCCCCTCACTATGGCAAATCTTTTGCCAAATATGGCGATGAGAAAAGCGCCCAGCTGATGAATAAAATCTTATCGGATGAGATCCGCCATGTCTCCTTCGGCTATGGCATGCTCAAAAAGCTCAAAGAACCAGAGGCCGGAGACTTTGAAACCTATAAAAAAAGTTTAACACACTTCCTTACTCCAAAAAGGGCTAAAGGATTTCTTTTCCATGAAGAAAACCGTAGGGCTGCGGGCATTCCCCAAGACTGGATCGAAGAGATTAAGCGAAGTTAAACTACATGGGCCCTATTGACATATTACCTAAATTTAAGGTAATGTTACCTTAAACATAGGTAATCATATGCTGGAGTCCCTTTTTGGGAATGAATCCATTGAGCGGGTACTTTTTTACTTACTTAAGAACGATACTTGCTATGCCTTACAACTAAAAAACCAGTTTGGCACCGCTCTTTCTCCTCTACAACAAGCTCTACTTAGATTAGAAAAAGGCGGGATTTTGGTGAGCACCTTAGCAGGGAAAACAAGGATTTTTCAATTCAATCCCAGATATTTATTCCGTAAGGAGCTCTGCGCTTTTCTTGAGCATGTTTATGAAACTCTTCCTGAGGAAATCAAACAAAAATACTATGAAAAACCTATCAGAAAACGCCCCAGACGCACAGGAAAGCCCCTGCCATGAACCCCATTGACTATAAAAATATTTCTATCGCTGACTTAGCATCTCTAGTTAATGAAAAATTTAATGGACATGGCATTAAAACAGTTTTGGTTGGAGGAGCTTGCGTAGCTATTTATTCAAATAATCGCTACCTCTCTTACGACTTAGATTTTGTGACATTTGAAATGAGTGGAAAAATAAAGAAAGTTCTATCGGAACTTGGATTTGAGCTTAAAGGAAAATATTTCTCCAGATCAGATTGTCCCTTTTTTATAGAATTTGTATCTCCCCCCATAGCTGTTGGCGATGAATTAGTTAAAAAATTTAAAGTATTGCATACCCCATTTGGTCAAATAGAGTTATTAACTCCCACAGATTGTGTAAAAGATAGACTTGCCAGTTTCTTTCATTGGAATGACCGACAAGCACTTGAGCAGGCCTTAATGGTATATCAAGATCAAAAAGTAAATCTTAAGGAACTAGAGCGGTGGGCAAAAGCAGAAAATCATCTTGATAAATTTAAAGATTTCCTTAAATTACTTAAAAGAAAAAAAGAATAAAATATTATTTAAGTATATTTTCTTAATGTTATCTTAATTATCATTCCATATAATTAAGCCGATTTTAATTAACATAGAGAGTAATTATGTCAGCAGTGGCTAAAAAACATCCTATCATTCCTCAAAATCCTGTTGTCCCCACATTAAGCCGGGACACAAGATCTCTAGTATCCAGGGAATTTGACCGTAATGGAAAAATTTCAGAAGTCGTGAATCTTACCGATCATGCTAGAAAGATCCAAGAATTAGGAGCAGATCCGGAGAATATCAGAAGCAATAATGCAAAAGCGATATTCCTTTGCCTAGCAACCGCTGCAACAATAGCAACTTCAGCCTATCTCTTTTTTCACTATATAGCGTCGATGGGAACTCTTGCCCTCATCGTTAGCTGCCCCATACTTGCTGCTTTCAACTATTCTATGATTACTTATACCATAGTGGAAACAATGGCGGCATTTACAGGATCGTCACCTGAGAAGTTAGCTGAAGAGTGGGTGCACATCCAGCAAGAAAGAGGCAGAGTTGCCCATACTTGTAGAAGTGAAGTGAATGAAGTGATTTCTGCATTCAGCCGGAAAAAAGCCTCTCTTTCTTCATTTATGAGTGGTTCCCGCCCGGATGAAGATGTCAATTATCGATTAAGGAAAATGAATACAGCTCAGCATGAGGTTCAATCTGCCTGGAACTGGATTCAAGGATAAAGGGATAAATTATGTCAGTTAGACCATTATATACACTGCAATTTTTAGAGATTCGTCAAGCTCCTCAGGTACCTACTATATCGAAAGAGTCAAGAGATCTACTCTCAAATGAAGTTTTTTCTAAGCAAAGCTATTGGGTAAAAAGAGCGTTTACCGAAGCCTGTTCTATTTCAGATAAGGCTAAGAATATTCAAGATCTTACAAAAACTGTTCCTGCTTTCGGAAATGATGTAGTGAACAACACAACTCCTGCAATCCTTATCGCTGCAGGAATCGTTGTTTGTCTTGCAGGTGCTGTTTTTACTGCTTACCTTTTAACTTTAAGCTTAGTGAAATCTGCGGTCTTTGCATGCATTGCAGGTGCATTGATTGGAGGAGGAGTGATAGGAAAAGGTCAAGATGCATGGCAACTCAATAACTCCATGTATCTCACAAATGAATGGGAGAATATCACCCATCAAAAAGAAAGCTGGAATAACATCTGCATGGGTGTGATAGACCTACCCTCTTATATCAATGAGGAACCATCCCTAATGCAAGCTAAGAGAGAATTTGCTCAAGTCTATCAGTGGATTAGAGAATAGTATATACTAGAAGAAAATAGGAGCTCTCTATGGTATCCGCAGTACAATCTAGAGGTGATTCATCACCCATCCTACTTTCCCAATCTAAGATCCCAACATGGGAGGTTGAAACTGCCACCATGCGGGGTACTTTATTAGTAGAGCTATTTAACTACAAATGTCCTCCTGATCAAGTGGAACAGACAATTAGCCTTGCAGAACGGGCAAAAAGATGGCAGGACCTGCCCAAAGAACAGGCTATTTGCGTATTGAAGTGTCTTGCCGTTGCACTGATAGTCGGTTTGTATGTTCTTAATGCCCTAATGCTAAATTTCCATTGGGCCCTTATATTAGGACTAGGACTCCCTTATACTTTTGCCTGGCATCATATTTTATTTAGCGGTGAAGGTTCAATCACGACCGAGGTCTTTTCAGTAAAACCTGATTGGGAAACGCTCGATAAGGAAAGGCAGGAGCTTTTTCAATCGTACAATGGTCAAATGCTAAACCACATTGCACTTTTAACCTCTAAGATCGAGGAAGAAGAGAGAAGCCCTACTCCACATAGCGAAGATAAATTAGGAAGATTAATTACCGCTAGAGATGCCCTTCAAAGACTATGGAATTGGGTAGAAAAGGGACAATAATTACTTTTCCCTAGCAACCGTATCAACAGGCTCGATCATCTTAATCTCTTCCTGAGACATACTTGCCCCTGCATCTTTTAGCTTTCGAGCTGTTACAAGCACTCTTGTTTCCAGTGATGAAATAGTATTATTGAAATGCTCAACGGATGAGTTCAGAGACTTTCCTACTTTAGAAAAATGATCTACAAACACATTTAGACGCTCATATAGCTCTTTTCCTAAAAGAGCGATCTCTTCAGCATTTTTGGAAAGCTTCTCTTGTTTCCAGATGGAGGCAACTGAACGGAGGATTGCAATGAGAGTGGTTGGCGTTGCCATGAGGATATTTTGACCAGCCCCCATATCGATTAGACTGCTATCTGCCTCTAATGCCGCACTAAAGAATGCTTCCGCAGGAAGAAAGAGAATCACAAATTCAGGAGTTTTGGGAAACTGCTTCCAGTACTCTTTGAGTGAGAGATTGCGGATCTGGGATTTTAGAGCATTGGCGTGATCTTTCCATTTTTGAGCACGAACTGCTTCATCTTTGGTCTCTGATGCATCTAGATAGGCATCCATGGGAACTTTGGAATCTACAACAAGTAATCTTTCACCGGGAAGATGAACGATGAGATCCGGTCTTTGGATCCTTCCTTCACTCTCAAAGGTCTTTTGTTCATTAAAGTCTGCATGGGGAGAAAGTCCAGCAAGCTCAACTACTCTTCGTAGGTGGACCTGTCCCCAAGAGCCGCGGACATTGGGAGACCTAAGAGCTTTGGCTAAATTTCCTGTTTCGGTTTTTAGAGCTCGCTCCATTTCAAGAAGAGAGGTCACCTGTTGAGAAAGTGTGGCATAGGCATTTTCTCTTCTTCTTTCCAGCTCTCTTGTTTGAGCCTCTATTTTTGTAAGCTCTTCTTTTAAGGGTTTCAGAAGATGTTCGTTGTGCCCTTGCAGATTCTCCTGATATTGGCCCATGAAGCTTTTTGCCATCTCAAAAAAGGACTTGGAATTTTTCTCCATGAGATCAAAGGAGACAGCCTTGAAAGAATCTTTGAGAGTCTTTTTAAGAAAAAAGATTAGAGCAATAGCGATAAGAGCAATAAAAACGTATATCATACCTTGAGAAGGATCTTAAGCGCTTGATGCAATCCTTGCAAAGTTTTTTCCTGATAAAAATTGATCTCCCATTTGTCTCTTGTATGGTCATCTGAGATCACAAGAACACCTGCAATCTCTTTTTTCAGGTATTTAGCTACCGCAAAAAGAGCCGATGTTTCCATATCGACCGCAACTATATTTTCACTTTCATATTGCTTTTGTTCCGATCTTGTTTCTCTATATATGGCGTCGGTGGTCCAAACAGATCCAACTCTGCAGTAGACTTTGTTTTTTTGGAAGGTATGGAAAAGCTTCTTAAAGAGATCTGGATCAGGATAGGCATACTTTTCAGGAGCAACATAATGATAGGAGGTGCCTTCATCACGGATTGCTTTATCTACTAGGATGATCTCTCCTAGCGCTAAATTCTTTTGAAGTCCGCCCGCAATTCCCAAAATAAGAAATCTCTTAACTCCCCAAACAGATAATAGCTCCATCTTCTCAACGTTTAATGGAGCGCCAATCCCTAGATCGCCTATTGCAAATCCGGGATGGTCCTTAAAATAATGAAAGTTCTCAAATGTTCCGTATGCCTTCTCTAAGCGGAAAAATTTTTCTGTCTCCTGAAGAAACTTACCTACAAAGCCAAAGATAAAAGTGTGAGGCGGTTTTTCTTTGGGCACCATGCCGATCGATTTATAATAGGCAAGATGTGCCGCTGGTGTGGTAAAGGAAGGATCTTTCCATTTATTAGGAAAATTAGGAAAGGGCATCGATTTTATAGCTCTTCAAAGTCATCCGGCTCCGGTTCGAACTCTTCCAGAGTCTTGGATTTTTTTCCAGCGATGATGCGGATGATAGAAAGAATCAGCGCTACAAGAATGTAGGTCCAAGAGAGGATTGCAAGTACTATTGAGAAGTAGTGGAAGATGCCGTAGAGAACGAAAACAGTGATCACTACTGTTAAAAAAACCAAAGGAAATGAAGGAACGTGGAAGTGAAGCATCTTTAATCTTGGGAACTTCCATCGGCTGACCATTAAATAACCAAGAAGGATCATCACACAAGAAAGCACAATTGCGCGGGTCCCATCTTCGATATGGGCCCACTCGGGTAAAATGGGAGAGAGAAAAAAGAGGTTTGCAGAGACAGCGCCTGCAGCTCCTGCTGGTATTGGAAGTCCTGTAAAATGTTTTTTCTGGGCTGCCTTTTCTTCAGGATTATCTTCACTTTGGCGTGCTTTTACCATGTATCTAGCGAGACGTAAGACTCCGCAAAGAGAGTAGACCATCACCCCTGTCGCAGTAAAAAAAGAGAGAAAGGTTCCCTGTTCTAACGAGAGGCTTTTTAAAAGTAGAACAGAAGGAGCAACGCCGAATGTGACTGCATCTGCCAGCGAATCAAAGTTAAATCCAAAATCGCTTTCCGCATGGATTACTCTTGCAATCGCGCCGTCCATAAAATCAGCAATTGCAGCCACGAGAAGCAGGATTGCAGAAGTTAAAATCACCTCGTAATTTCCACTTCCCGGCTCGATCATGTTGATTTTGAAAATCACAAATAGACCGCAGGCGAGACTGAACGCGGTGATTACATTGGGTACCAAGTAAACTCTTTTCATATTAATCAGAATAGCAGGGAAGACGCCCGGAAGGAAGAAAAAAATGAGCCGGATTTAAGCAAAAAACCGAATTTAAAAAAAGATTTTTTTTAACTTAAAGTGTTAATAAAAAAATGCTTCCCTTTTGAGGAAATATTTTGCTAGACCGGAAACATGGTACCACAATATATAGTGGATCATACACAGCGAACCTACTATATCTAGTAGGTGCGACCTAACTAACTGAATTATATAGATATAGTGTATAATGGGGGCTTTCTATGAAAAAAACCGCATCTGAGATGGATCTTTTTATGGCACAGACAAGTGATCAAGAATTAGCAGGTAAAAAGTCAAAAATGGCGTTTACCGTTGTCAAAAGGAATGGAACCATTGTTCCTTTTCGAAGGGATAGAATTTTAAATGCTCTGTCAGCCGCATTTCGCGACACCAAAAAGATAGGACCGGACCAACCGCTTGACCCGGAAATCAAAGAGATCATCGAAAAGATGACCGACCGCATTGTGAGCGGACTTTTAAAATTAGCCTCCAAAGGCGCAAGCTTAACTGTAGAAGGGATCCAAGATTATGTAGAAGTTAGCCTCATGAAGAGCGGCTACCATGACATTGCAAGAGACTACATCATCTATAGAGATAGCCGTAAAGCAAAGCGTGAGAACTCCCCTCAAAACCTCAAAATATTCCGTCAAGATAGGTCAACCGCTGTCCGTTTCAACCCGATGAAGATCGCCTCTTCCATTGAAAGAGCATTTAGAGAAGCCAGAAATATTGAAGAGCAGACCCCTGAAGATATTATTGAGGCAGTCAACGCGATCACTAAAAGCGTTGTGGACATTGCAGTTGAAGCTACAGTGCAAGGCAAAGCTCTTTATATTGAAGAAGTGCAAGACTGGATCGAAAGAGAGCTCATGGGAGCTAAACTCTTTGATGCAGCAAAAACCTTCATCCTTCTCCGCGCCCAAAAAGAAGCCGGAACCGTTAAAACATCTAGCATTCTTCCTTCTACACAAGACAGAAAGTTTCAATTCCTCAATAAGGATGGAGCGCAGCAAACTTTTTCTGAAAGGCAGCTAAAAACAAGACTTTCCCATGCTTGCAGAGGCTTAGAGAAAATAGTAGCTGTTGATGAGCTCTTAGAAGGAGTGATAATTAATTTCTACGAAGGGATCAAAGAGCATGAGCTAGACCTTGCTTGTATTTTCGCAGCTAGGTCCAAAATTGAGATCGATCCTGCCTATTCAAAAGTCGCATCCCGCCTCCTTCTAGACAATATTTACCGAGAAACTCTTGGTGTTGCAGCCTCCGACTCTTCTCTTAAAAAATCCCACCGCTCCTACTTTAAAAAATACATCAAAGAGGGGATCTCGATTAAAAGAGTCCATCCAAGTCTTCTAGACTTTGATCTAGATGAGCTTGCAATCGCAATGGATTTAGATAGAGATGATAAATTCCACTACTTAGGCCTGCAAACTCTCTACGACAGATATTTTATCCATCATGAGCAAAGAAGACTTGAAACACCCCAGATTTTCTGGATGAGGGTTTCCATGGGACTTGCGCTTAATGAAGGCGAAGAGAAGACCAAAAGAGCTATTGAGTTCTACAATATCCTCTCTCAGTTCCTCTATACTTCCGGAACTCCTACTCTCTTCAACTCAGGCACTAACCATCCTCAACTTAGCTCCTGCTATCTCCTCACCGTACAAGACGATCTGCATGATATTTTCAAGATTATCGCAGACGATGCTCAGCTCTCTAAATGGGCAGGCGGCATTGGCAATGACTGGACAAACATCCGCGCAACTGGCGCCATGATCAAAGGGACCAACGGAACCTCGCAAGG
The DNA here is from genome assembly GCA_035478555.1 of Chlamydiales bacterium. GTDB lineage: Bacteria > Chlamydiota > Chlamydiia > Chlamydiales > SM23-39 > DATIJO01. The sequence continues at coordinate 6,767 of DATIJO010000133.1, read as the reverse complement.
CGTTATCCCCTTCTTAAAAGTTGCAAACGATACTGCAGTAGCTGTGAACCAGTGCTTTGGCCCTGACACTTTGCTCTATACACAAGAAGGACCCAAGCCAATCTCACAAATTAAAATCGGAGATCTAGCTCTAGGCATTAGCGGCACCTACCGAGAAGTACAAGATAAGTTTGCCTACAATCAAACCGGGCCAATGGTAGAAATCGACATCAAACACTCAGTAGATCCGATCACAGTTACCGCAGGCCATCCTTTCTATGCAATTCGCGGTGTGCCAATGGAACAAGCAATTGAAAGAACACGGAATTGGCATGCAAAAGGAAAAATTAAGTGCGAATGGGTAGACGCAGGTGAGTTAAAGAAAGGCGACTACGTTGCCCAAACAATTCCAAAAGAAATAGTTGCGGTTCCAGAGATCACTGCAGATGATGCAAGGCTCTACGGCATTCTTCTTGGAGATGGCCACATGACACAACAAGGAAGTGAATGGGGGGTCTCAGGAAATCCTGAAGTAGATGAGCACTTAGAATTTGTAAGAAGCTATCTAAAAGAGAGAGGCATTCATTTCTGGGAATCAGGTAGAGCTTCTACCTATCTTCAAGTCCGTTTTGCAGCAGGTAGAGGCGCTGTTAGAGATGCAACTACCGGAAGAATTGTAGGAAGCGGCGAGCCTACTCTTCCCTTCGGCTATGATGATCTCTATGATGCAAATAAGAAGAAACGAATTTCTCCTAGATTTGCTCACCTTCCAAAACCATTAGCTCTTTCCTTAATACAAGGATTATTGGAAACCGACGGAAATGTTTCTCGAGGAAAAGAGATCACCTTCACCAACACCTCACAGTTACTTGTAGAAGGTCTTCGCTATCAACTTCTTCGTATGGGCGTTCCCACTGCAGGTAAATTGCGTGTGAGAAAAAACGGCCATAAAGCCGTTCGAAGAGATGGGTCTACTACCGAGTTTAAAGGTGAGACCAGGGCGTATGATCTTCGTATCCCAGCAGTTCCAGAGATCGCTGAGAAAATTGGCTGTAAACCTCTCACCAAGCAAAACTGGCTAACGATCAACGGCCAGATCTTTACTAGAGTAGAGAAGACCAAAGCCATCTCTCCTGTGCCCTTTGTTTATGATTTAAAGATCGAAGGCGATGAGTCCTATATGACAACTAGCGGCCTTGCCCATAACGGCGGCAAGAGAAAGGGTGCAATGTGCGCTTATTTGGAGACATGGCACTTAGATGTGGAAGACTTCTTGGAGCTTCGTAAGAACACCGGCGATGAGAGAAGAAGAACTCATGACATGAACACTGCCAACTGGATCCCCGATCTCTTTATGAAGAGAGTGCAGGAAAATGGCAGCTGGACATTGTTCAGCCCATCCGATGTACCCGATCTTCATGATCTGTACGGCGCAGCGTTTGAGAAGAAGTATATGGAATATGAGGAGAAGACAAAGAATGGGCAGATCAAGCTCTTTAAAACGATTGAAGCGATGCAGCTTTGGAGAAAGATGCTGAGCATGCTCTTTGAAACAGGCCATCCTTGGATCACTTTCAAAGATCCATCCAACATCCGCTCTCCGCAAGACCATCAAGGCGTTGTCCACTCTTCTAACTTGTGCACTGAGATCTTGCTCAACACATCTAAAGATGAGACAGCTGTTTGCAACCTTGGCTCGATCAACTTGGCAGAGCACTTCAAAGATGGCAAATTGGATGAGAACAAAGTTGCATCCACTATCCGTGCAGCAATCCGTATGCTGGACAATGTGATCGATATCAACTTCTATCCGATCCAAGAAGCGAAAAACTCTAACGTCCGCCATAGACCTATTGGCCTTGGGATGATGGGATTTCAAGACGCCCTCTACATACAAAACATCAGCTATGCAAGCCATGAAGCGGTAGAGTTTGCAGACGCTAGTATGGAGATGATCTCCTACTATGCGATCTTAGCATCTTCTGAGCTTGCCAAAGAGAGAGGCACCTACTCTACCTATAAAGGTTCCAAGTGGGATAGAGGGTATCTACCTATCGACACCATTGAGCTGTTAGAAAAAGAGAGAGGATTGCCCATAGAGGTAGACCGCAAAGCACGCATGAACTGGCAAGTAGTCCGTGATTCGATCAAGAAACATGGGATGAGAAACAGTAATACTATGGCGATTGCTCCAACTGCTACGATTGCCAATATCACTAACGTGACCCAATCGATCGAGCCGATGTACAAGCATCTCTTTGTGAAATCTAACCTTTCCGGAGAGTTCACAATCCCCAATCCCTTCCTCGTGGAGAAATTGAAATCCATGAACCTCTGGGATGAAGAGATGATCGACGACCTCAAATACTTCGACGGCTCTATCTCAGAGATTGAGCGTATTCCTGAAGAGGTAAAAAGGGTCTACGCAACCGCCTTTGAGATCGCACCTGATTGGCTGCTTGAGTGCGGCGCAAGAAGACAAAAATGGATCGATATGGGAGAGTCATTGAACCTCTATCTATCCGAGCCAAGCGGCAAAAAACTGCATGATATGTATATGCTCTCTTGGGTAAAAGGCCTCAAGACCACCTACTATCTCCGCACACTAGCAGCAACTCAAATTGAAAAGTCCACTGTGGACATCAATAAAAGAGGGCTGCAACCAAGATGGATGAAGAACAAGTCAGCATCTAGCAACATTAAAGTAGAAAGAGAAAAAACCGACGCCCCAGTCTGCACCCTAGGTGAAGGCTGTGAGAGCTGCCAGTAATAAGAGGAGTTAATATGCAAACAGAAAAACGAGTAAAAGTAACAGAAAAGCGCCTGATCAACTGTAACGCTGTCGATGTCAACCAGCTGATGCCTCTTAAGTACAAATGGGCTTGGGAGCACTACTTAAATGGCTGCGCAAACCATTGGATGCCGACAGAAGTTCCCATGACAAAGGACATTGAGCTTTGGAAGTCCAACAAGCTCTCTGCCGATGAAAGACAGGTGATCATGAGAAACCTAGGCTTCTTTGCAACTGCGGAGAGCCTTGTTGGCAATAACATCGTTCTTGCCATCTTCCGCCATGTCACTAATCCCGAAGCGCGCCAGTATCTATTACGGCAGGCTTTTGAAGAGGCGATCCACACCCACACCTTCCTCTACATTGTTGACTCTCTCAACCTCAACGAGGGCGAGATCTTCAACATGTACAACGAGGTGAACACGATCCACAATAAAGATAAATTCGAGATGAAACTTACCGAAGATATCTTGAAAAAGGACTTTAACACCTCCACAACCGAAGGCGCACGTAAATTCCTAGAAAACCTGATCGGCTACTACATCATCATGGAAGGCATCTTTTTCTATAGCGGCTTTGTGATGATCCTCTCCTTCTTAAGACAAAATAAGATGGTAGGGATCGGTGAGCAGTTCCAGTACATCCTACGCGATGAGACTATTCACCTGAACTTTGGTATCGATCTTATCAATGGGATCAAAGCGGAAAACCCAGAGCTTTGGACACCAGAGTTCCAAAAGCATCTCTATTCGATCGTAAAAGAAGCGGTAGAACTGGAGATCCAATATGCTCAAGACTGCCTCCCACGCGGCATTCTTGGACTAACCGCTCCTATGTTCCGCGAGTATGTTCAATATATTGCTGACAGAAGACTTGAGAGAATCGGCCTAAAAGCCCTCTACCTCTCTAAAAACCCCTTCCCTTGGATGAGTGAGACGATCGACCTCGGAAAAGAGAAGAACTTCTTCGAAACTAGAGTGACAGAATACCAGTCGGCTTCTAACTTAACTTGGAACTAGTCTTGGTGTAAATCTTCAAGGGCAGCAAAATCTGCTGCCCCTTCTTCTTCTGCAACAAAATCTTCTGCTCTAAAATTATTATTCCTTAAAAAATCACTAGTTGAGTCCCACATTAAAGAACCTACCTGAACTACGCAAAAACATGCAAAATCAGCAAAAGGATGAACCGATTGAATCCATCTAGCGAAACCATAGACAGCGGCAGTCTTGATTGTTGTCCTAAGAATAGACTCTTCTGCATAAGTTCCCAAAAGAGCAGTTAAGCCAGTTGAAAGATTGAGATAATAAGCTGCAGCAAGAGAGGCTCCAACTTTTAAGTAAGGCAGAGCTTTTTTTTGGATCTCTTTGGTAATAGCACCGTCAAATGCATTTAAATAACGGATATAGTCATGCCAAGTAGCTGGTTGGAAATGGAGAAGATCTAAATGGTTATCTTTATTTAGTGAAAGTTGAAAAACATATTCACCTACTTGAGCAGTAATGATAGCTTTGTGAAGAGGCTCTCCATGAAATTCGATATCTGAAATAAGTATATTTGCATTTATGGAAATGCCATAATTTTCTAATGTTTTTCCTATTTTTAATTTTATGAGATCACGATAGATATTATTGTGATCACTCCCAATTTTCAGAATTTCCGCCCTATTTTTTTTCATTGATTTCAAAAGAGAAGGGGTGCTAATTAATGTCGCTGCTCCTCGGCAAACGGCCTCCTCATTTTCTCCATTTGCATCCGTAAGCTTTCTAATTTCATCTTCGTCTTCTTCATGTAGTTTATTCTCATAATCAGATCCCCAATGAGCTTTAATTTTAGATGCAAGTGATTCAGGAGAAGAATCCTTAGGAGGGTTAAGAGGAATAATATCTCTTTTACAGGTAGGACAAGTGGGATGAAAGAGAAGTCTATTGATCCTAAATAATCCTGAGATTTGGCCTGTGCAGTGATCAATTAATCCTTGTCTACTAAAGACATGGCCGCAAGCTAAGTATGCAGGCGTCACCATAGCTCCCAGGGTAATATTACATCTAATCCCACCATCAGCAAGGCTTCTTGGAGAAGGAGGAGGTGATGAGGTAATTGCTGTCATTCACTGCCTCTTGAAAAAAGTTTAGAAATGTACGGATAGGCTTTTAGAACAGTAAATCCCGCTGCGAGTGGAACAAGTGTTGATCGGATGAGTCCGGATAGTCCTTGATAGGGATTTAATGCAAAAGAAACAATGGCATAGACACCAAAACAACTACCTACTTTGAGAGCGGTTTTAAGATGAGGAAATAGATAATAGCGTGTTTCCCTTGCAATGGTTGAATTATTTAAAGCCCAGTCCCGATATTCTCCCCAAGTGGAAGGAGCAATTGCCTCTAAGCTTAAGCGGTTATGCTGATTCAGACTAAGAGCGAACATGTAATTTCTATAGATGCAACGAATAAATCTTTTTCCATTTTGGATGCTGTAGCTTACATCTAAATTAAAATTATTTGGTCTTTCGTTCGAATTTCGATGAAAATGATCCCAACAGAGATTGGCAACCCTTTGTATAAATCCCTTTTGTTCTAATTCGGTACAATTTCTCTCATCAGTGATCTCTAACGGAGTAGGAGTCAAAAGACTGCTGCTGATAATAAAGGAAAGTCGCTCAGTTACTTCCATCGATTGAAGTTGCTGATCAAATTGCTTCTGCCATGAAGCTGCTTCAGGGGTTTGATTATATTTTCCAATTTCTTTCAATAGAGGATGATTCTTGTATTGAGAGGCTTTCAGAACTACTATCTCTCTTTTGCAGCCCGGACAGTCGTTCCTATCCTCATAAGCATCTTGGTAATTTTTCATCATCGCCTTGATAAGACATGCCCTATTATAGACAGCATTAATCTTCCCATGAGACGTGGTCGTATGCCTACAGGCTAAAAGGACAGGGTCTACAATAGGATGGGAGCAGCCCGGCAAGGTGCAGGATATAGACTGAGGCCAATCTCGGGCATGATCTTGGTCTAGACCTTTATGTTCGGGTATTGGAGATCTTATCGCCGCTGCTGACATAATTACCTATTTTTAATGTATTTATTATACAATAAATTAACTTTTAAATCATTAATTATTAATAGCTAAGTAAATTATTTAATTTATAAATTAATATTATTATATAATAAAAGTTGGTGAGGTCGTATGGTCCGAAATTTGCCCCGTCAGCCTGAGGAATTCTCCGAGAGGAACTACGTGAGGGACATCTCTTCAAAAATAGAGCTTTTGCATAAAGAGCTGGATGTTAACCGAGAGGAGCAAAACCTTATCAATCAACGGATTGACACTGTAAAAGAGTTCATTTTAGAGCTACCGGCAACCGACCCCCAGTATGGGATAGTGCATGCCCAGATCCGTATGGACCAGGTAGAGCTGGATGAGCTCAAGTACCAGGAGGAGGTCCTCCTGGACCAGATCAATAAGCTTCAAACTACCTGACGGATATGCTCAAAGAGCCTGCCTAGGTTGCCCTGGGCTGGTCTAATTTCTTGCGGGATATAGGTAGCAATTTGCCCTGCGAGCTCTTTAAAATAATCCCGAAAATCGACGAAGCCTTAATTCAGAGACAGCCTCTAAAATGCCATTCTAGGAGGTGGATCTTTTTTTCACCATGAAATTTTTAAAGGGTTGGAATGCGCTGAGTTGCTTTTTGCAAAAAAACCGTTCAACGCAAAGACGCAAAGATTTTTGTGAATCATTTCAATTTTCGCCGCGTCTTCGCGACTTTGCGTTGAAATTGGATTTTAAGTATTTAACACGGCGCGGATATGCTCGCAATGCGGCTGGCCGCAAGTGCAGCCGACCGGATCGCCGAGATAGACATTGTAATGCTCTTTCTGGTCGATCGGATTGGAGACCAAATACAATTTGTCGCCGGTTTGGGCGACGTCCCAAGTGCGGAATTTTAATTCCTCGTCGTGGACGATTTCTTCTTGCTGGCCTTGTTGTTCGCCAT
>DATIJO010000132.1:0-2502 GCA_035478555.1 Chlamydiales bacterium | reverse complement strand
AAGAGACCTAGATTCTCCAAAACCAAAAACCCCCTCGCCCCCTAAATTCTCTCCTCTTTCAAGGATGTCGCCAGTCAATTTACCATCTCCCAGTCTTGCCCCTGTCTTAGTGGCACTCAGGGCCTCTCCCCTTACCATAGCAACAGGAGCTAGAGCTTCACCTGTAAGTTTCACTTCAGGCTCACCTAGAGCATCTCCCATTACTACCCTGCCGGGAATACCTGAATTTCTATTATCGGTTTTTGCTCCTTTGAGGACACCTTTTCGTAAAAAAGATGCTCATAGATCATTTAAAAACGGCTGTCTACATATTGAAGACTTTTCATCCCTTCTTGAGAGGCTAAAACGAACATCTGCAAATATCTTCTCTACATTTGCCTTAATGGGAGCAAGTTTAGCTACTGCGATAGAAAATCTGCAAAAATCTTATCTTTATGAACAGGAAGCAACCTTTCACAGATCTAGCCATAACCTTTTGAGGCTTTGCGGAGATATTCCTTTTATCCGATTGGGAGATGATGTTGAGGGCTTACGCTCTGTAAACTTTGCAGAAAGAGATACTCGCTATATTTTAGACTCATCTCATCGCGATTGGCAATCTTCCTTCGAAAGAGATCTAACGCAGGTCCACAGAACACCAACTCTTGCTGCCAATCTAGAAAGAATTGAAACATTATTTAGAAGGACCTTTCATTTAATATGCAGGCTTGTCAATAGAGGAGCGCCCAAAGAGATCGATCTTGAAGAAGTAGTGCAACAAACATTGGAGATGGTCCAAGAGCCGGCTACATTTGCAGAAATGCCCTCTCCTCATCCCGAGGTCGTGGGAATACTAGAAACACTTGTGAAGCGCTTTTCTGAGATTGCTGTAAGAGATGCTAATAGAGATAAGCTAGTCAATCTTCTTCAAAACCTCTCTTTCAGAGTCAGGGAAGAGGCAGCTTTCACTCCATCTCCTACCGGCATGCGTGTCCACTATAGCAACCTTTTTCGCTTCCTTCCATTAATCACTGAAGAGCTGATCAAACTTCTCTTCATAAAAGCAGGAGTGAAGAAGAGCCCGTTTGCCTTTAAGCATGATCTTTTGCAAATGCTAAAAGAGGCCAAAATAGATGTAAAAAAACATCTGCAAGAATTTCTTGCGAGGATTCCTGAGTACGCAAGGATGCAAAGATACCCTGCGAGGGCCAAATATCAAGATAGATTAGTGAAATATGTATCGGATTTAATCGGCCGTGTTCAGGGAAACCTACCAAATCCCGTTGATAAGGGTTTTACACCTAGTCAAGGCTCTCCTGATGAAGCATTCCAGGAACTGGAAAAAGCTCTTATTGGAGAATACAAGTTTCTAGAAGAATTCTGCATCTTAATAGTTAAACTTTTATAAAGATCAGGCTGACTTCCCCTGACTTGGGATCTTTAAAGAAGCTTCTTGGATAGTTACGATAGTAATGGATAGCCTGATCGATCGGATGTTCAAATCTATAGGCCTTCTCCCCTTTCTTTAAAAAGTTGATATGCCTCCCAGCTTCTTGATAAGAGGCACCCCAAAGAAGGGCCATGTATCTTTCGCCATTTTCCAAGGTCACAAAGATGGTATATTCATCACTCTTGTAGTCAATAAGACTGACAAGATACTCCCCGTCCTCATCTCTATCAAGGCGGTAGATTGGCTTTTGAGCTACTTCTACATTTTGGATGGAAACAGTTGCTTTTTGCCCTGTATCATCCAGGCGAAAGCAAAAATAGTGATTTATATGGTCGATAAACATAACGGCAAATAGTAGTACAATGACCATTTGCCGTAAATAAACTTAAATTTTTTAGAAATCCACTCTTGCACGGATGACAAGGCCGCCCATGATGAGATTGCCTGCCACTTCCTCATAGTTTTGGAAGGAGATAGCGTTTACTGTCTCAACACCCGAAGATGTAGTTACATGTGCAGAATTGATTTTATAGCGGTGGTTATCATCAAACCAGATGTGGTTTTCCCAAGCAACATCCACAGAGCTGCGTACTTTATAGCACCAAGTATCTTCCCAGCGAACTCCTAAAGCAATGTCCAGAACTGCCTGCATGTGATTAAATACACCTCGGGAATTATTATGATAATTGATCGACTGAAGGCCTGTACTATCAAATGAGGTGTAATCTTCTTTTTTGTGAACTCTAAATTTTCCAAAAAGAAGAGCTGCATCTAAATTAGAAAAAATAAAGAAATAACGGTTCACATGCCACTGGGGCTGTAAGCCAGCTAGAAGGCCAACCCCCCACATGCGGTCCTTAAAATAATCAATGAATCTGTTTAGTACATAAACATCGGATGCAGTCTTACTAAGAGCTTGGTTATTAAATTTTGTGTTGAACCATGCGCCTCTGCTACCTGCATAAACACGCATATCCATATGTTTGCTGAGCCAAAACTTTCTTCCTAACTCCAAGTCCACCTGATTAAAGTTCAGCTTCCAAGTGCTAGTCACTTTATCAAAGAGAAAAGGA
>DATIJO010000131.1:0-1926 GCA_035478555.1 Chlamydiales bacterium | reverse complement strand
CGAATGGCATTTTTTAAAATGGCTAACTGCTGTTCTCGAAGTTTAGCAAGATTTTCAGGAGTTAGTCTCCATCTTGCCTCGGCGCGTTTATGTAAGACACCGCTATTGGAACAGGGAGCATCAACTATTATAAGATCAAACTTTCTATCAAAAGAGATTTCCTCTCCCTTTCCGCAAAAAACCTCAGCCTCTACTTCATATTTCTCTAAGTTTTCTCTGAGAAGTCTGCATTTCATCTCGCTCACATCATTTGCAAAAACTTCGCTATCTGGAAAAAGATCATGGGCATGAAGAAGTTTTCCACCTGGCGATGCGCAGAGATCTAAAATAGATTTTGGATGAAAATCTTTTGCAAGAGAGGAGAGAAGCTCAATGGGAGTTTTATTTTGTATATAGACTGCCTTTTCATTTGAAGCTTTGGCCAGCTCACTTTCATCTACAGATCTGCTCGTTCCTAGTTTACGATCTCTTACAAAATACTTCGGTTGATGATTCATCGCTTTTAAGATCTCTTCCGTTTTCTCCCCATATTCTTTTCTTAAGCTCTCTATAAAAAATGCAGGATAGGAGTGGGCCGTTTCTAAATCTTCAGGCATTGGAAAACTAAAACCTTCTGTCTTCCGTAAAATAGCGTTGATAAATTGAGAACATCTTATGCCAAAATGTTTTTTAGCGAGCTTTATCGTCTCATCATTAATAGCAAAAGCAGGGACTCTGTTTAAAAAAACATGTTGATAAAGAGCGCTAAAAAGAAGCAGTTTTTCTTTTCTTTTTAAATTGAGCTTGCCTTCGGATGATAATAATTTAGCCCAATACTCTAAGGTCTTTAACCTTCGTACAGTTCCATAAGCTATTTCTTTAGCAAGCTTTAGATCTCTAGGATCAGAGACTTGGATCTTTGCAAAGAAGTCTTCTATATATTCTTTTTCAAAACCAATCAGAGCAAAATAGGCTAATTCTCTAGCTTTCATAGAGATATATTATAGAGGCAAAAGTCAGAAGGCAAAAGGCAAAAGTGTCGTGGCAGTAATTTCATTACTGCGATAGAAATTTTTTTCTATTATTTGAAGCGATGAAATTCGCTTCCACCGCACTTCTGACTTCTGACTTTTGACTTTGGCCTTCAAATGAAATAGGGGGCAAACCGAAGTTTAACCCCCTAAATGCTCAGCGGTTAGAGAGAGCTTTTTTACGATCTTTACGATCAACTATTCTTGTCTTTCTTCCTGCTCTGTTCTGCTCGATCTGTACATTCTATGAGTACCTTGATCTTGTCCTTGTCCATCGCATGGTCTTGGGCAGCACTTAGGTTTTGGACAACATTTTGGTTTAGGACAGCATTTTGGTTTTGGGCAGCACTTTGGCTTAGGACAGCACTTTGGCTTAGGGCAGCAAGGTTTTGGACAGCACTTTGGCTTAGGGCAGCATTTTGGTTTTGGGCAGCATCTTGGTTTTGGACAACATCTTGGTTTTGGACAACAACCACTGCCGTTTTGCACATTTACTTGCTCTTCTTGTTGTTCGCTTCTTTGATACATTGCTCCTACAACAGCCTTTGCACCAACTACATCAGCATGTGCTCCGAAGCAGTATCCTGAAGCGATCCCGACAAGCGCAAGCTTCACGAGATACTTAGAAATCATATTTTTCTCCTTGTCTATCTTTAAAGATTTATCTTCCTCTATAGAGGGTGTATCTGAATAAAGTTACCTGCCTTGGTCTACTCTATTTAGAGACACCCTCTCTTAATTTCAAAATAATACTAATTGTATTTTATGTCTATACTCAAATTAACTTAATTTAGTTTCCTGTTCTTAAAATTAATGTAATTAATAAGATATGAAATAAAAATAATTAAAAAATCCGATCTCGGACTCGGTCTAGGGATTGAGTTGCAGTGATGGAATCACTGCGAAGGCACTTTTG
>DATIJO010000130.1:0-1503 GCA_035478555.1 Chlamydiales bacterium | reverse complement strand
CGCAGTATTAAATACATGGGCAACAGATACTATTTTTGTTTTTTTTGAAAGAAGGCGCTCATATTCAGAGAGAATGATCTCGCCTTGATCATTGATGGGGATAAAGTGCAGTTTCAGGCCGTATTCTTCTGCAACCATTTGCCAGGGAACAAGATTAGAATGGTGTTCTAGTTCGGTAAGGATGATCTCATCTCCTGCTTTCAGAAACCTTTTTGCAAAGGATTTGGCAACAAAATTAATACTATCGGTAGTACCTCTGGTAAAGATGATCTCATCTTCAGTAGAGGCATTCAAAAAGCGGCTAGCTTTTTTGCGGGCGGCGTCATATTTTTCGGTAGCGGCGATCGAAAGTTCATAGATCGCGCGGTGCACAGTTGCATAATCTTCCGAATAAAATTCAGAAATAGCGTCAATGACTCTTTTGGGTTTATGGGTTGTGGCTGCGGAATCTAAATAGATCAAGGGAAACCCGTTTACCATTTTCTTTAAAATGGGAAATTCTTCACGAATAGAGGTACAAGTGGTCATGTCGTCTCCCTCAAAATTTTTTGTATTTGTTCTTTGATTGGAAGAAAGACATCTTTTATATGTTGTTCGGAAAAACCTAAAGCTAAAAGTTTCATGCTATCTTTTTGGCTAAGTCCTCTTGACCTAAGATAAAAGAGCTCCTCCTCATCTAGCTTTGCGATAGTTGCTCCGTGGGATGCTTTTACATCGTCTGCAAAGATCTGCAAGTTTGGCTTGGCATAAGCTGATGCTTGATCGCTTAAAAGAAGATGGTTGGTCAATTGATAAGCCTCAGTTTTGATCGCTTTAGGGTGCACATGGATCTTGCCTTCAAAACTGGATCTGCTCTTTTCCTTTAAAATGCTTTTGAAATGCTGGCGAGAGTAGCAGTTAGGTGATGCATGTTCCATAAGTACATGAACGTGGCCCTGCCTTTCTTGATCTAATAAAGAGAGTCCTTTCAGGGTACATGCAGCTTCAACATCTGCAAGAGTGATCGCAAAACGATTCCTACAAGATTTGGACCCTGTAGTAAAAGAAAAGCTATTTAAATTGGCCTGTTTTTTTAAAGTAGCTCTCATGGAAGAGAAGTACCAGGTATTTTCGGGAACTGTGCAAGCCTCTTGCCACGAGAGCACTCCCTTTTCTTCAATCGCGATATCTACTGAAAAATTGATGAGGCCTGATCCAAGCGATACAAGAGTATGAAGAAAGTTAGCTTTCCCACCTTTGTTGATGACGATTTGAAGTCTCGGAGAGGCAATCCCTGAAGTGATCTGAATAATCTGAATCGGAGTATCAATGATCTGTTTGGGGTGCACATAGATAAATGCGCCATGTTCATGTGAGGCAAGATTAAGAAGAGAAAAGGGATCTTTTTCTTTTTTGATCTCTTTTTGCAGCCTGTTCTGTAAGAAGACCCCGTAAGAGTTCATTGCTTTTGGAAGAGGCAGGACATCAATGCCTTTAACATTAGAAAGCTCCTTTGAAAAAGAG
>DATIJO010000129.1:0-3571 GCA_035478555.1 Chlamydiales bacterium | reverse complement strand
GGCCTATTCTTGTCAAAGAAGATGGAATGTTCTATGTGCCAGATAGCTAAACCAACTTCTTTTGATATCTCAAGATTCGAAGTAGATCGTGCTGGGCATGATCTTCTAACATCAAACGTATTACCATTTCTTAGTCGAAGAGATATTTCTTCTTTTTTATTGTCTCACAGAGGCGTTTATCAAGAGGATGTAGAAAAGAGGCATCAAGATCAACGCACCATCCTCAGAAAGAGCTGGGAAGGAGATGGCGGAAAAGCCACAATTAATGAAATTAGGCAATATAGGGTTTTCAATAAGGGGAAACTCTTTGATAAAAATTATAAGATCTTCCATTTAGATCTCTCTAGATCTGACATCACAAATGAAGAATTAGAAGAGATTCTCAAATTATGTCCTAATGTCAAAAGTTTAAATCTTTATCAGTGCAATAATATTACAAATATAATGATTGTGGGGAGACTAACCCAGCTGCATACCTTAATCCTCTCGTATACTGAGATCGTAGACATCACCCCCCTTCAAAACCTATCTGAGCTGCATACATTGTACCTCGCTAGGACTGGAATCGTAGACATCGCCCCACTTCAAAATCTACGCAAGCTGCAAATATTGGTCATCGCTGACACAGTTGTCGTAGATATCGCCCCCCTTAAAAATCTACGCCGTCTGCATACATTGTATATCGGCAAAACAAAGGTCGTAGACATCACCCCCATTCAAAACCTACCTGAGCTGCATACATTAAACCTCTATAGTTCCAGGGTCATAAACATCACCCCACTTCAACACCTACTTAAGCTTCATACCTTAGAGCTCCAACATTCTCGGGTCGTAGACATCACCCCACTTCAACACCTACCTTGTCTAAATACTTTAAACCTCTCTTCTACTCGGGTCGTAGACATCACATCCCTTCAAAACCTATCTTGTCTACATACTTTAAACCTCTCTTATTCTCTGGTCGTAGACACCACACCCCTTCAACACCTGATGCAACGTCAGGGTTTTAAGTATTTTGGACCTCCTATTCCAAAGCTGACACTCGATCAAAAAAAACCAATTGAAGAGGCTGCTCCAAGTGCTATCCCGAAGCCCCCATCTCCCGTAAGACAAACTTCCACAGTCAACTTTGGACCCCCTATTCCAAATCTGACACTCAATCAAAAAAAATCGATGAAGAGGCTGCTCCAAGAACCATCCCGGTGCCCCCATTCTCCCGTAAGACAAACTTCCCCAGTCAAAAAGGTAGGAGTTCTTACATCCACTGAAAGTAAGTTTTTTGAGGTGGTTCAATTTGTAGTTGATCTGCCTGAAACCAAAATCCTTGCAGTGGCTCTAGCCGCATTCTATGGCGGTTTTTTTCCATGCATTAAGACTGCAGTAATTGTTGGGGCCTATTCTTGTCTAAGAAGATGGGCGATTATATAAGTTAAAAGAGCTAATTTATTGACCTGAAACTCAATGATTAGATGAATACTTTTCTTTGATTCTACGAAGAGAGTTCTCAATACGGTTACGATCTTCTTTAGAACATCTGTCTACATGAAGAGTGCCGTTCAGATGGTCATTCTCATGCATGAGCTGGCGGGCGGTAAAACCGATAATAGTCTCTTTAAAGGGCTTGCCATCTAGGCCCATCGCTTCGATAGTAATCCCTTTTGGCCTTTCCACTTCCACATGAAGGCCGGGGATGGAAAGACAGCCTTCCAGCATAGTTTCTAGTTCAGGAGTAGGTGCAGACAAGACAGGATTGATAAATACCCTTGGCGGCCCAAAAGTAAAATCCCCATTTGGAGTTAATAACTCTTCCCGAATGATGAAGACACGGACCAGCTCGCCGATTTGAGAAGCTGCAAGACCAATGCCATTATGATGGATCATGGTCTCGATCATATCTTGGACAAGCTTCTTTATTTCTGCGGTTACACCAGAGACTTTTTCACATTTCTTACGGAGTACAGGATCCCCGTAATAGCGAAGCTTCAGGATCATTGATTCGACTCGATCGTAATAGGAATAGAGGTCTTCTTATGATTGCCGATATTGGAGCTCCATACCGAGAGAAGAATGCAGGAGATCATAAAAATCCCAACTACAACGGCAGTAAATTTTTTCAGTACTGCAGCAGTAGAGGTACCAAAAAGAGAATCTCCTGAGTCGCCGCCAAAGGAGGCTCCTAGGCCCATGCTCTTTGCTTCTTGGATCAAGATCACAAAAGAAGCTAGCGCACAGAGGAGAAGGAAGAGAAAGAGAAAAATATAAAACAACACTAACATATAAGCCTTAAGTAAAGTTTACAATTTGTGAAAACGTTTTAGGATCTAAAGAGGCGCCTCCAACAAGGACTCCGTTAATATCTTTTTCCTTCATCAGGGCGGACATGTTATCAGGTTTTACCGAGCCGCCGTAAAGGATCGAAATAGTATTGCTGGCACGTTTGCCAAAATGCTCCGCTAAGATGGATCTACAAAACTTCTGGGTCTCTTCAGCAATATCAGGAGTCGCTGTCTTTCCGGTACCGATCGCCCAGACAGGTTCATAAGCAAGGATCACCTTGTCCGCATCCTCTTTTTCTACATGCTGAAAGCCTTGCAGGATCTGCTCTTTCAATATTTCTTCATAGCCGCTTTCACGCTCGCTTTCGGTCTCTCCTACACAAAGAACAGGTGTGATGCCGTCCAGTAGTGCTCTTTTTACTTTTGCGGCAATCTGTTCATTGGTCTCATGAAAATGCTGTCTTCTTTCGGAATGGCCCAAGAGAACAAACTTGGCGCCTGCTTCTTTGATCATTAGCCCCGCGATCTCGCCTGTAAATGCCCCTTCTTTTGCAGAATTCATATTCTGGGCGCCAATAATGATATCGCTACCTGCTGCCTCTTTCACAGCCGCATGAATGGCAGTAAATGGCACTGCAAGCCAAACCTTGCTGTTATTTACGATCATCGGTTTTAAAGCACGGATGAATTCAACCGCTTGCGCAGCCGTCTTGTACATCTTCCAATTGCCAATTATAGTGGGCTGGATAACCATACTTTTCCTTATGAGAGAATAATAATAATATGATATTTTTAACCTTATGTCCAACTCAAAAAGCATCTATACAGTATCACAGATCACTCAAGCCATAAAAAGGACCCTTGAGACACCTTTCCAAAATATCTCTGTACAGGGCGAGGTCAGCAATCTGAAGATGCAATCTTCGGGACATATTTATCTCACCTTAAAAGACCAAGACTCCCAGCTCTCAGCGGCCATATTTCGCGGCAATGCCTCCCAATTGAAGAGACTTCCGAAAGAAGGAGACCAGGTGATCGCCCTTGGAGAGCTCAGCGTCTATGCCCCAAGAGGCAATTATCAATTGATCATTCGAGAGCTCCAATGGGCAGGCATCGGTGAGCTTCTCTTAATGTTAGAGAAGAGAAAAGAGGAGTTTGCCAAGAGAGGTTACTTTGACCCTGTTAGGAAAAAAAAGCTCCCCTCTCTTCCGAAGACCATTGGCGTTGTTACCAGCCCGACAGGCGCTGTGATCCAAGACATTCTTCAAGTATTGGAAAGACGTTGGCCAAACTTT
>DATIJO010000128.1:0-4118 GCA_035478555.1 Chlamydiales bacterium | reverse complement strand
CCATACATCGATAGCATCTTGACCACATCTTTATGTTCTAGAACATCGTGGACGCGGATGATATCAGCTCCAAACAACAGAGCTATTGTATTCATTGCAAGAGTTGCTGGCAATAAGCCCTTTGCATTTTTGTTTAGAATTTTCATCATGAAAGACTTACGGCTAAGCCCAATCAATACTTTAAAACCCGGTAATCTCCAAACAGATATTTGCTGCAAAATCTTTAGATTGTCCTCTACCGATTTTCCAAAACCAATTCCGGGATCAAGAATGATTTTTTCTTGGGGTATGCCTAATTTCATTAAAAGATCTACCCTTTGTTCAAAAAATTTCCGTAAATGAAGAGCGATTCCTTCCGGATAAAAGGGCCTGTTTTGCATTGTCTCAGGAGTGCCCTGCATATGCATTACACAAACCTCTGCTCCAAAATCTTTGGCTACCCTTCGCATCTCCTCATTTTCAAATCCCGTAATATCGTTAATGAGATTTGCTCCCATTTCCAGTGCCTTTTTTGCAACCTTTGGCTTCTTGGTATCGATAGAGATAGAAATGGAGGAATCCTTTCTTATTTCTTGAATGATAGGGAGGACACGCCTGAGTTCTTCTTCTACAGAGACTTCTAATGCCCCGGGCCTGCTTGATTCTCCGCCGATGTCCAGAATATCAGCGCCTTCCTCAATAAGTCTTTTTCCTTTTTGAATTTGCTCCTCTACAGTCTTATCGGAGCCGTCATAGAATGAGTCTGGGGTTATATTTAATATCCCCATGATTTGATGTTTCATTCCATTGAGGATAGAGAGGAAAGATTTATAGGGCAAGATGTTCGGGATACTATATCAACCATCCGCTCACAAGGTTCGCTAGAGAACACAGAGGGCACAGAGAGGGAAGAGAAGAGAAATATAATCTTTCTCTCCTGCCTCTGTGATCTCTGTGCCCTCTAGCTAGTCATACTAGCGGGTGGTAAATATTCCTTTATTGTGAATCATCGCCAATATCAAACATTAGTTGATAATAGGCGATCATAAGTTGATAACTAGAAAAGTTTCTTATATTTCTGGCCTTTGCCAATTGATTTACTGTATCTCGGTATTCCAGAGGAGGGATTTTGCCAAAGCGAAGCTTTTCTTTGGCTTGTACCATAGCCATTTCAGCAAGCCTTACTCCTTCCATTCCCGAAATATAAACATAGAGGGCATCTTCGATCTGATGAAGCTGGTTTCTTACCGTAATCTCCACATTGTCCCTGGCATAGCTATAATCGATGGAAGATGACCTTCGCTTAGAAACGGCTTCTTTGATCTTGTTCTCACGTAGAAAGCCATCAAAAAGGTTCCAGCTAAGTTTTACTCCAACCGATAGGCTCATATCATCTGCAATTACAAAACGATCTTGGGGAAGGCCTCCGTTTTTCACATAGCCCACAAACCCTGTAATCTGGGGAACATAGTCGCCATATTTAGTCTCAACCTCTTTTTGGGCGATATCGATTTGGAGGCGTTTAGAGCGAAGATCAGGCCTATTCTCATAGGCTGTGTCCAGGTAATTATCTACTTCTTCATGGGAAAATAAAGTTAATTTACGCTCATTTCTCACCCTTTCTGATTGCAGGATCAGATCAAAGGTAGCAGCAAACTGATCGGTAAAATAATTATATTTTCTCTCTAACACCTCTAGCTTTTGCTTGATCTCTTCGATTTTCTCTACTTTGATATCATGGTCTTCTAGGCTCAGCTGTTCTTCTACGATCGGATCTACACCCAATGTATAGACAAGAGAGTTTCTCGCTTCTTTAAGCCTTTGCAAAGTAGTGTAGTATTCCGAAAGGGCATTGGAGACGGCAACCCGGCTTTGATTGAGCTCTAGGATAGTAAAGTCCCCATTTTGAAATTTCCCTTGGTTCACTTCCAATGCTTCCGTCAGATAATTGATATTTTCCTTTTGGATGTCTAATGCCGCATCATAAAGAACAACAGAGAAGTAATCTTTTCGGATTTTTAGTAGAAGATGGTTTTTCGTATCTTCCTTTTCTGCCTCTGAGTTTTGCAGCTGTAGTTTTTTAGACTTCAAACCATACAGAAGATTTGTAGACAGTAGAGGCTGAACTAGATCAAAACGGTTAATAACGAAATCATGCGTAAATGAGTTTGTCCCTTCAGGAATGTGAACAACTGCCATCACTTGAGGAGTATGAGCATAGAGAGCGCTGTAAGTGATCTTTGGCAGCCACTCTGAGATCGCCTGTTTTCTTCTCATGTCAGCCTGATAAACATCTTCAAATGCAATCAAATAAGGCTTATTTTCTTGAAGAGCAATTTCTTCTGCTTGTTTTAAGTTTAAAACTAAGGCATGAAGATTTGTTCTAAATATTAAAATAAGAAGAATTAATGATGCCAATCTCATATTAATTCTCTCTATATAGCTTCGATTGGGAATTGACAATAAAAAATGTTTTACTCATTTTAGTGGCCTTATGAACCTATCTCACTATTCGAATTTTTCAATTTTTGATCTTTTAGGTATATTTCGAACGCCTCTTCTCGTCCGTGTGTGTTCACACTGTCCTCGAAGAGGAAACCTTGACAGGCGCTCAAAATCTACTCAAAAATCTCTAAAAATTTTTAAAACCCTAATAGAGAGATAGGTTCATGGATGTTGTCGTACTTTCCCGAATTCAATTTGCAATGAATATTGCTTTCCACTTTATTTTCCCTCCACTAAGTATTGGTTTGGGTCTTCTTCTCGTGATTATGGAAGGGATGTATCTGAAAACCAAACTCTTGAAGTACAAGGAACTAACTCAATTCTGGATCAATATCTTTGCCCTTACCTTTGCAATTGGCGTAGCCACCGGCCTAGTACAATCGTTTGCGTTCGGGACAAACTGGGCAAAATATTCCCATTTTGTGGGGGATGTCTTTGGAAGCGCACTTGCTGCGGAAGGGATCTTTGCCTTCTTTCTGGAGTCGGGGTTTTTAGGGATCCTGCTTTTCGGTTGGGACCGTGTGAAGCCGGGCATTCACTACTTCGCAACGATCATGGTCTGTTTAGGCGCTCATTTCAGCGCTCTTTGGATCCTGATCGCTAACTCTTGGATGCAGACGCCTGCAGGCCATATCATCGAACAGCAGGGAGATAGATCAAGAGCTGTAATCGTAGACTTTTGGAAAATGGTCTTTAACCCATCTTCTATGGACCGGATAGTCCATGTAGTGCTTGGATGCTGGCTTGCCGGTATATTTTTCATGATCAGCGTGGCTGCCTATTATTTTCTTAAAAAGCGTCATGATGAAATGGCCCGTTCGATGATGAAGATTGGTCTTCCTCTTGCAATTGTTGTTTTGATCTTGCAACTTTTTTCTGGCGATAGCAGCGCTGATGTGGTCGCAAAGCATCAACCTGCCAAACTTGCTGCATTTGAAGGAGTATTTAAAACAGAGCCAGGTACCGCTGTTTCAGTGATCGGATGGGTAGATACCGATAACGAAAAGGTCTATTCATTAAAGATCCCAGGCGGACTTAGCTTTATGACCTATGGGAACTTTCATTCTGCCGTTACAGGTTTAGATAAATTTCCCAAAGAAGATTGGCCCAATGTGCATGTTGTCTTTCAAACCTATCATCTGATGGTTTGGATGTGGGGGTTCATGGTCCTAACCGCGCTTTTTGGACTCTATTATACTTGGAAGAAAAAGCTAAGAGAGGTCAGATGGCTTCTTTGGGTCATGGTATTTTCAGTTATCTTTCCCCAAGTAGCATTGCAAGCAGGCTGGGTCTCTGCTGAGATGGGAAGGCAGCCTTGGATTGTATATAACATTCTGCGAACTAAAGACGGCGTCTCTAGATCGATATCTGCTGGTCAGGTAAAAGGATCGATTACCATGTTCTCGATAATCAACCTTCTTCTGTTTGTCCTGTTTCTCTTTCTTTTAGACCGAAAGATCAAATACGGCCCAAAACTTCTTCCAACTGAATACAGGGATGTTTATGGAGCATAGTACCCTTCAATTTCTCTGGTATCTAGTCATTGGGATCGCAATGATGATGTATACCATCCTAGACGGCTTTGATCTTGGTGTTGGCGCATTACACCTTCTTGCAAGAAATGACTATGAAAG
>DATIJO010000127.1:0-10464 GCA_035478555.1 Chlamydiales bacterium | reverse complement strand
GAGGTATTTCTCATGTACAAAACTTACGCCTATTCAATGCATTAGATGGAACATTTCTTACCTCTGACAAAATTTTTACTCTAGATGTAAGAGGTATGATTATGAATGAACAGTTATTTGGCCTATGTCAACGAATGCTCTTTGGTACTCTTCCATCTCTAAAGCAGCTCAATATAAATAATCTTCAAGGTCCTTGTTCGAGTCAGTTTTTTGGATTACTTCCAAAAATATTTCCTCAGCTAAAAGCTTTGGAGATGCACTCTGCGGACGTAACGATGGAAACGGTCAAAACAACTTTCCCTGCTATGACAAATTTGGAATGTTTAAGCTTCACCTGTTATCGAAGTCTAGAAACTTTCTTAAGTACTCTTCCTAATTTACGCTCTTTAAGAGTTACTTTGCAGGAAATGCCTGAACCAATGGCTATAAGACATACAGCTTTGCGGAGATTGCACATTAAATGGGATAGCGAAGAGCCTTTAGTTTCAGGAAGTGAAAGGGAAATAGTGCATCTTTTTGATTGCTGTCCCAATTTAGAAGAGCTGATAATGGAGATGCCACTCGTAGTAGATAGTTTTCAATACATCACTAACTACTTCCCAAAACTAAAAAAACTAGTGGTGCTAACACAGGTTCCTGCTTGTTTAGAAGAACAATTGCCGGTCTTTGCCAAAAAACATCCTTATTTAGAACTATTAGAAATAATGGGTATGCGTATGGAAGCTAGCACTTATCTGAAAATAATTGATGCTTGTCCTTCTCTAAAGCAAACACTTGTAAAAGAGTTTGTCAATTGGGAAAATGTCCTATGGACAAACGAGCAGTTTGATACTTTTTTTCATGATAAGGTTTTCTTTTCCTATGCTCTAACAAAAATCTCACATCTAAAAATAGAATCCTCCGAGGGTACACTTTTGAGTCTGAGACTTGCAGCCGATCATCTTCCAAATATCAAGAATTTCTCCATTATTGTTAGGAATGAAATACCTGTAGCAGATCTTGAATATCTATTGACCCACACTGAAGCAAATGTCCAGCTAGATGTAACTGCAGCTGATCCTCAAGATGTAAAGGAAAGAGGACTAAAGCTATTCACTAGATTTCCAAGATTGCATGTAGTAAGTAACCCTCAGTTATAGGAAAATTATGACTCATGCTGTTAAACATAGAAGAACTCAAGTAAATCTCTTTGCTAATACACCCAAAACATGTAAATCGCTGATTGGTAAACTTTCCCAAGATCCACTCAGCCATGTACTCAGTTATTTATCGTTAACACGAGTACCGGGCACTCCAGCTAAAGATAAAAAAGTAGGTGAATTCTCTATTCTTACAGAAGTCTCTAAATTTTGGAGACAAATAGCTTCCAATCCAAAAGTGAAGGCATTAGCCGTAAAGAATCAGGTAGAACCTAGTAGGTTTGCAGTTTGGTATGATCTTCATCACTACTTTAAATGGATGGGTCATTGCCTACAATCTTCAAAGATTTTGCATGTAAACTTCAATGATCGAAAGATGACACCAACAACATTTGGCCAATCTAAAAAATTCCTAGCTGGGCTACCTCATCTGACTTCGATCGAGATAGATAGATTAAAAGGACCCGAGGCAGGGAAATTTTTACAACATGTTGCAAAAACTTGTCTTGAATTGACTTGGGTGAAGATGCGTTTAGCTGATATTGATTGGAAAACAATTCGCGCAACCCTTTTCTCGATGCCAAAGCTAGAAGGGGTAACATTTACCCAATTTGGATCTCAAGGAGTAGAGGTTTTCTTAACGATTCCCTCTATCCGGTGCATGCAGATTGCTGTTCGAGAAATGCCAGCAACAATGCCCGAAACGGTCAATCAATCGGTGCTTAAATTGCAAATCGAAAGAGATCCTGACATGCCTGCAGGCCAAGAAAATCGAATGGTGCCGCTCTTTAGACGCTGTCCCAATCTAAGAGTGCTGGAGATGACTATTCCTACTGTGCCCGCAAGCTTTACTTATATCGTGAAAAATTTTCCACAATTGCAGCACCTTATCCTACATGAGTGCCAGGTCAATGCCAATATTGATGGGCTTGTTCTGGAACTTGCAACTAAACATCCCCAATTACAGACACTAATACTCCCAAATATGGTTCTACGACCTACTACAATTCTTGGTTTGCTAGGTGCATTACCTTTCTTACATGGTGGATGTCCTGCTTTAAAAAATTTTACATTTAACTTCTCCAAAACTATCTGGACAGATAATGAATTTCAAAAATTGGTCGAGTGGGAAAATTCTCACACCCCCATGATCCTACCAAAGTTACAAACTCTAAGCACAAAGTCATCTTTTCCTCGAACTTTTCAGTTAGTTGCAGACAATTATCCCAACATTCAGAAGCTAGATATCTATTTTTTTGATGATAGTTTATCTGAAAAAGAGATTGAATATCTTCTATCGCGTAATAAACAGGTCAAGTTAGAGTTCTTTTTCCATTCAGCTGTTACCCCTGCAGAATTAGAAAGTATAGTGATAAAAAGAGACAGACTGGCAGAAAAGTTCCCGGGGCAAATCATTCTTCCTAGTGAGTAGTTAAGAGAAGCGGAAATTATTTGAAAATCATCGATTGATAATTTTTTAATAAGAGCTTTGCTTCTTTGCTCCTTAGCAAGTCATAAGAAGAGGCTTCGTTTCTTCTTCATCTAAAGGCAGAGGTGTAACAGCAAATGGCAGACGGCGTCTGTTCCTAGCTTGCTCCTCGGGGGTCAAACATTCTTGATAGGCACTTCTTAAATTGCTTACCCTCCTGCCTGCCTTTGTATGAGCCCTAGCTGCCAGAACAAAGTCAGCATAGAGATGTTTTCCATGCGTTCCTTGCCTTTCGTTCACAACTATTCTAAATTTTGCATTTGCAGCCACAGCTTGAGCTATTGGAAAGGTCTCAACAATTGTATGGTAACCTCCAAAATTCGCAAATGCAGAGAAAAGCAGGCCACATTGTTCAGCAATGTCTTTTCTTCCTAAAATAGGCTCTTCGCTTAAGCAATTCAGGCCCACGAAAAAATTTGATGCACCGCCAGAATGACTACCGGCAGCAGGCAAACTATGAGCTCTACTTTCTTTTGCATAAGATCCTAAAGAATGCCATCGATTGAGGCCTGTGCCATGGATAAATCGATGCGATCCAAGTTGCGATTCAAGACCTGTAGATCTAAAGGATATTGGCATATGATGTACTGCATGCTCGGAAAGAATCCCTGGTCTTTCGTAATCCTGAATGGGCTGATTCACTCTTTTGATCCCTTGCTGTCCAAACTTTTGTAAATCTTTACGATATTGCTCTTGCAAAGCTAGTGGTTTTACATCATCCGGATGGAAGACAAGACCAAAAGCATAACCATAACCAAAATCACATGTATTGCCATCTCTTAAGGGCGTTCCCTCCAGAGAAGTCCCAAGACCATATTCTGCGCCTACTAATGGAGCTCTTTCCATCCTGGCTCTTTTGTCAACTGCATTGAACTCCGGATCCCAAACAAGCTTTCTTGCGCTATTATATCTTTCTAAAACAACGGCTTCTTCTTTGCCTAAAAGTTTAGCAATAACAGGTGCATTTTTCGAATCTGCTAACAGTTCAATGACAATGTATAAGCCAAAAGGATGCAATACCCGCACTTTTGTTAATGTATTAGCGTAAGTGTAGTGGGGACTTCTGCTAGAGATCTCGAGCTGTGCTTTTAGCCATTTTACGCCTGCACCCTTAAACCATTCTTCTTCTAAAGAAATATCCGGACATCGTCCAATTTGGTCACATTTTGGGCGCAGTTCGGCTAATATTTTAATATTGTAACGTTCACGAAGAGTGATACCCTTGCCCTGATATTGAACAATTGTATCCCCGATTCCATCTGGGGAATACACTAGCTCTAGAGTTCTTGCAAATTGACGGGCAAACAGATCTAACGTCTCTCCAGCCTTGCCCGGTCGATCAAGGATACTGATCGATGCTGCAGTCTCAAAACAAGAGCTTGGAACAAAATTACCCAAGGGATCAATAGAAAATTCCTTGGCCATTGGGGGCAATGGAACTGATTTTGGACGATCTGAGCGTCTGATGACTGTACGAGTATTAAGAGATTTTTCAGGCCCCGCCTCTTTTGTATGTTTTGGTAGGCTAACAACTACAGATGCAGTATCGGAGGAAGCAGAGAGATTGTAGCTAGGAGAAAAAGCTGTCTTTTTAGAATGGGGAAATGGAAGAAAAGGTTTATAACTTTGTGGGGTTAAATATGTGACAATTGAGGCCATGGATCTCCAAAAAAAATAGTATAATTATTATAGCGAAAATATAATTATAGCTCAACGAAATTACATTATGAATTATGTAATAATAAATTTTTTAATTACATTAATAGAAAGATACTATCTCTTAAGCCCTTACGCTGAGTAGCTTTGCCTATGTCAAATGATAGAACTCACCTGCTGCAATTGTTGGAACTCCTAGTTCCGCTGCAACCGCATCGATTGCTTTTTGACCTACTTTGAGGTCCACCTTCCCATCTGAGCTGTAATAGGGGCGAATATAGCGTTCGTAATACTTTTCTGCTTCATCGCGCGTCAGCCGATTTAGGAACAATGCAATGTAGTCAATTGCTTTATCCGGTTTTTCTGCAAGAGTCTTAAGAGCTCTTTTGTTGGCTCGCACCAGTGCCTGGAGCGCTGGACTTTCTAGTGGTATATTTGTAGGATCCGCTGCAATACCAACTGTGGGAATTTGAAAATGGTCGCCCACCCAGGCAAGCAGATGATACCCTTCTTCTTTGGCAACCTCTTCAGGTGAAATTGTACTTCCAACATATGCAGCATCGATAGAACCTTCTCGAAGTCGTCTGAGGTCCATCTGATAGTCACCGGGAAATCGTTCTATACATTTCAGATCTTTATCGGGGTCAAGGCCATGTTTTCTTAAGACAATACGCGCAAAACATCCAGGAGGCGTCCTCGCAGCGTGGACCGCAAGTTTTTTTCCGCGAAGATCGGCCATGGATTTGACTTTGCTATTCCCTAGAAACCAGAACAATGGATGATGAGTATTCGCGCAAAAAACTTTCCAGGGAATTCCCTCCTTCAAACGTGAAAAGAGAGCTCGCCCAAGACCAATAGTAGTAGCTAGACGTAAGCGATCTGTTTTCCATCTAATTCCATCACGGATAGCAACATGTACACCTTCATCCTCAAAATAACCTTCTTGATCGGCAGCATAAGCAATTAATTCCTCATGAATGCCGCGTCCAGCATAAGCTAGATCAATGATGTGCATGCAATACCTATTTAATCCATTTCAAGGCCGCCATTTACCTGAAAGTAATGGCCTGTTGTGAAACCTGAATCATCGCTTACTAAGAAAGCCACCGTCTTTGCCACCTCTTCAGGGCTGACAAGACGTCCCATGGGATTTGCCTCGCCAAGTTTACTTTTCTGCTCGGCAGATAATTTCACCGTAACTTTTGTTCCGCTAACTGTTCCGGGAGCTACGATATTTGCGGTAATTTTATGAGGAGCCAGTTCCAGTGCGATGTATCTTACAAACTGGTCCAGCGCCGCCTTGGCGGTGCCAAGCATGATCATTCCTTGACGCGGATGGCGGGAAAGTCCTGTGCTCATATACACAAGCCTTCCGTAATTTCTAGTAATCATCCCGGGAACCACTGCTTTAGTCAGCAAAAACGCTGCGTGAATTTCGCTGCTCACCTTAGGGCCAAGTTTCTCCCAGGTCAAATGAGCAAATGATGTCACATCAAAAGGGATCAATGCGTTGTGCACTAGCACATCAATCCTTCCCCACTTCTTTTCCGTTTCACTCACTAATCTTGCAACATCGTTTGGCACCGTAACATCTGCTTGTATCGCTATTGCATCACCGCCAGCAGATTTTATCTTTGCAACCACTCCATCTGCTTCTTTGCTGCTTGAACGATAATTGACAACTACACGGTAGCCTCGTTCAGCAAGTAGAATAGCGGTAGCTGCTCCAATTCCTCTACTTGCTCCAGTAATTAAAACCACACGGTTTGTCATTGTTTGCCTCTTAATCAGACAATAAACAATTCATTTTTTCTTGCCATATAAATTGATTGAATTGCAAAACAGCGTTGAGGTGCCTATGACTGATTCTTCTGATTTTCGTCTTACTAAAATACCGCTTAACAATGGTAGCGGATCTATTCCCGCGCTCGGCTGCGGAACTCTTATGCCTAATGCAGATACTACAGAAGCCACCAAAGTCGCGATTGAAGCAGGGTTTCGGCACTTTGATTGTGCAGAAAGATACAAAAATGAGCGCGAGGTTGGAGTTGGCTTTAAAGAAGGCATGGCCTCTGCAAAGATCTCACGCAAAGATCTCTTCATTACCACTAAGCTCTGGAACACTAACCACCGTCCCGATCGCGTTGCACCCGCCTTAAAAGGCAGTTTAGAAAGATTAGGCTTAAGCTACGTTGATCTTTATCTTACTCACACTCCCTTTGCCTTTAAACCGGGAGATGAACAGGACCCACGAGATAAAAACGACAATATTATCTACGACAAAGATGTTACGCTGCTTGATACTTGGCGTGCATTGGAATCGCTCGTGGACAGCGGTAAATGCAGGGCCATCGGACTTGGAGACATTGGTTTGAATGAACTAAAGCCCATCTACGATGCAGCAAGAATTAAACCAGCTTCGATCCAGGTTGAATCCCATCCCTATCTTCCCGAAACAGAGCTTCTGCAATACTTCAAAGAAAAAGGGATCGTGCTGATGGCATTCGCGCCATTAGGTCACGGCATTCATCTTGGGCCTCTTGAAGATCCCGTCATTGTAAAAATCGCAGCTAGAGTGAAAAAGACGCCTGCACAAGTACTCCTTGCATGGGCAATACAACGCGGCACTGCTTTACTCACAACTCCTAAAACTGAAGCAAGAGCAAAAGAGAATTTTGATATCTCTCCTCTTCCGGAAGATGCCTTTAACGAAATCAATCAGATTAAGACTAGAAAAAGGCTGAATCCTGTAGTGAAGACGGGTATTCCGGGCTTCATTCCTAAGGGGAAATAAAGTCCCAACTCTAGGATTTTAGAAATCAACCCTAAAGCGAACAACTGCACCTCCCATCATGAGATTGCCTTCCTCTTCTGAAAAGCTTTCAAATCCATTCACAGCAGTGAGAACACCTGAAGTAAGCCCAGCTTGGGAAAAGTTTTTAAAACGGTTGTTTGTATCTAATAAAATATGCTCTTCCCACGCTATGTCTAACGACGTGCGGATACGGTTACACCAGGTCCCTTCCCAACGAAGTCCTAGGGCTAAATCCCAAATAGCCTGCATTTTTGAAATATTACTTCTCAGGGTATTGAAGTTAGTGTTGAGAAGAGCTCCGCTTGCAAAAAAATTATACTCTTCCTTTTTACGAATTTTCAATTTCCCCCAAAGTAGTGATGCATCCACATTGGAAAAGAGAATAAAATTTTGGCAAAAATGCCATTCAGGCTGTATGCCAACTAATATCCCTCCGCCCCAAATACGATTCTTAAACTTGTCCGAGAATTGATAACTTATCAAACTAAGCGCTGAGACATTGGATGCCACATTATTAAACCGAGTAGTTAGGAGGACTCCTCGCGCCCCAGTATAAGCGCGCATTGCCATACGCTTGCCAAGCCAGAACTTTCTTCCCAGTTGCAAATCGATCTGTTGAAATTTTAGTTTCCAGAAGGCATTCACTTTTTGAAAATAAAGCGGACCAAAGCCTGCGCCAGTAGTTGGAAGTGTGGAAAAAGGAATATTGATCCAAGGATCAACTAGTGCCATCTGACCAACATCTGGGAAAAAAGGAAAATTTATAGATGTCCCAAAACCTGGAACACTAAAAGTTTTATGTTTTTTGTTTTGAAACCAGGTGTAGTTTACTTCTACATCAAAGCCGTCATCCTCAAAATTAATCCCCCAAGCAGCTCTAAATCCCGGATCCCATTTTGTTCCCAGGTGATTTACACTGGTAGGGTTTAGAAACAGATCTTCTACTACACCAGGCTCTAAAATAAAATTTGTACCTACTGCAGTTACACAAGGGGCAAGATTATCTTCATTTGCAAACCAGTAGAGAAAATCTCCATAGAAAAATACCCCGCTTGCGCATTGTAAATCGTAGTAGTTAGGCATATAGCATTCACAGCAGACAGGTGATTTTGATGAAGAGCAGGTAGGACTTTCCTCTTCATATCCTCTTTTCCTATAGTCAGCAAAAACCCCTGTAATACAAAAGATCCCCATCACAATAAGTAGTTTCTTCATGAAGCCATCCCTTTAAAGATGAGATGAAGTGTACTAAAAAAAGATTTTCTTACAAGAGAAGCAAAAGATAGAAAGAATTCTCTTTCGTCTCAAGCTCATAAGCTTTTTTGTGTTTAAATTTATTTTACGTATTTCTGTATTTCTGTATTTTGAGCATAATGCTCAGGTATCAAAAGGTGTTGAAATGACTACAAAGATTTCCAGACTTACAATCGATCTTCCATCTAGAGAACATAGGAAGATTAAGATGGCAGCTTCCATGATGGATATTTCCATGAAAGACCTAGTTCTATTGAGCCTAGATGAATTTATGCATCGTAAATTCAATAAGGTTACTGAGAAAGCTATGAAGCAAGGCAGGGAAGGAAAAAATGTGAAGAAATTCAAGAATATGGAAGAACTCTTTGAAGATCTGGGAATTTAATGCTTAATCCCATTCGAACTTCTCAATTCAAACCCGACGTAAAACTTGCCGAAAAGCGCGGAAAAAAGAATGTCTCTTCTTAGGAAAGTTATGGAGACAATTATCTTAGAGGAACCATTAGACCCTAGATATAAAGACCATAAACTCCACGGAGATTACAAAGATCATCGGGAATGTCATGTGGAACCGGATTGGCTCTTAATTTATCGATTGACAGCGAAGGATGCGCATTTTGTCAGGACTGGGACTCATTCTGACTTATTTAGGAAATAAACTGAGCCAAAAATGGCCAGAGCTGGAATCCTTTCTGGCGGGCGACTTCGTCGTCCCGTCCCGAAAGCCGGTTGCGCTCCCCTTTAGGGGTGCTCACTTCGATTCCAGACAAAAGCCAAGCAGTTGGCTTCTTTTCTGCCAAATTTTAGGGAAATTTGGCCAGAACTGGAATCGAACCAGCGACACAAGGATTTTCAGTCCTCCGCTCTACCATCTGAGCTATCTGGCCTTAAAAACCCTATAGGATAGTAGCTTAGGGCGTTTTACTGCAATTTCTTTTTAAGGCGATAGCTATAGTTTGATTAACCAGCCTGGGGAAGAGTTTCCTCTTGTTCAGAGACGGTATGCTGTTTCTTTTGGAGCTCCAGCATATCTTTCATGATGTTGGTCGCCTCTTCAATTTGAAGGTCTTGACCGGCGAGGTTTTTTAGCTCTTCCGCATAGAGTTCTTTATTCTCTAGCTTGGCTTTGATTCTTGCTTGAGACTCTAAGAGCGAGCGGAATTTGTAGTTGTTCGCTATTCGTGATGAGCTATTTCTTTTGAGCTCAGGAAGCATCTTTTGCCAAGTGGTCACTTTCTTTTGCAAGAAAGGAGTATAATTTTTTTGAAACCAGATACGAACTTTCATATCCACGTCTGAGAGAGTATCATTATAAGCAGAGGGCAGACGGTCTGCTTGGAGAGGATATTCAAGGTATCTTTCACCGATCGGGAAGGGAGCATAAGTGCTGGGCACAACGATGTCCGCTTTTACACCGTCAATCTGTGTAGTCCTTCCTGAGACGGTGTAGTATTTCCCGACGGTTACTTTATAGAAGTATTGGGCGCCTATATCGGTCACAGTTTGGTATTGGATAGAACCTTTTCCGAAAGTACGCTCATCGCCTACTACGAGAGCTGCGCCGTAGTCTTGTAATGCCTGGGCAACGATCTCTGCAGCAGAAGCGGAAAGCTTAGAGGTAAGTATGATCAATGGCCCATTGTAATAGACTTTGGGGTCTAAACTTCTTAAATAATGGACCTTTCCTTCGCTATATTTAGAGATGACCACTACGCCGCTAGACATGAATAAGCTGGATACTTTTACCGCTTGGCTTAAAAATCCGCCGGCATTCTCACGAAAGTCTAATATTAGACCAAGGAGATTGCCCTGTTCTTTCATTTTTCTGATTGCTTCTTTGAGGTCCTTTTCACTAGTGATCCCTTCTCCATTTTCATAGAAGGAGTTCATAGTGATCCTTCCGATATATCCATTCTCATATGGCTCGAGAGTATATTTGATGCGGTCTTGGTCCATTACGATGGGGGCTTTCTTTAGGTCTACGCGGAAGAATTTCTCCTTATTGCCGGAAGCATCCACTCTTTCAATGCCAAGGACGTGGTTATTTTTATCCCGTTTTTTAAGAAGAGAAAGCGCAAGTTCAAAAGAGGAGTCTTTTAAAGGCACTCCGT
>DATIJO010000126.1:0-3650 GCA_035478555.1 Chlamydiales bacterium | reverse complement strand
ATACAAGTGGATTTTACTCGTTTCTCGCATAGAGAAAAGAGTTCCACAAGGAGGAAAATATTATGGCATCAAAAATAGGCGGACCAGGCGGAATAGGTGGACCTGGCGGTTTTGGGAAACCAGAAAGAACGCCTTCTCCTCAAGAAAAAGCTAGCGCCGCAGAGGTCAAGAACGCAATCAATGGGCCTGCAGAAAATATGCAACGTCCAATGAGCCGTTTTGAATTGGTGCAGTTGCAATCTCCTGCAAAAAACTGGGGTCCAGTTAAAGCAGACGTAAAAGAAGAAAATCCTGATAAAAAACGTCTGCAAAGCAAAATGGAAAAAGCGACCACCAGGTCATTTAAAGACGTCAGTGCTTTTGCAAGCGCCGTAAAGGGCGGCTAAGGCCGAATATTCCTAGGAAAGCAGCTGTTAGGGCAATAAATCCCCAGAACAGCCCTTTGATCTTTTTCTTTAATTGGAACACTTTGGCCACATCTCCATCATCATAGAGAGATTTAGGTTTAATGAGATAATGGGGAGTCTCCTCCGGCTCTCCAAAATATCCAGCAGGTAGGACTCTGTCTGAGTCCCCTATCTTTGAAAGAAGGGCCCGCTGCATGGGCTCTTCTAATCGATAGGCAGCTCTATAGAGAGCTGTTTCTAGAGTATCTTTTGGAAAGGCATGCATCACTTTGATCCATGATTCTTGCATGAGCTTTGCGGTTTCTTGAATGATAGGATGGCCTTTTTTTGCTCCAATAACGGAAAAAGAAGGTGTGAGATTCACGCCTCTTGGAGACTCATGTGCAGGCATCAGGGAAATGAAGAAATCGGTTTTACAGAGATCGCCCAAGCTCTTTTGATATTTGAGCAAGCCGTCAACAAATACTCCCCCTTCATCTATAAGAAGTATCTGTTTCATTAGCTCTTCTTTTTCCTTACAGTTTTTTGTGAGATCAAAATAGGGCAATAAATGCTCTCTTTTTTCTTCAGAAAACGCGCAAACAGTAACTCCCTTGAGCCTCACTTTAACCTTTTGGTCGGTCCAGAACTTTACTTGCCAGTCTGGATTATGAGAGATCCAGGATCGGATATTTTTATAAAAGGATTTTGGGATCTTACTGTTCCCAATCCAAATAAAATGAAGAGTCTTAGGAATTCCCTCTCCGATTTCTTTGGCTTGATAATGGCTTTCATAGAAAGTGCGAAGGGTCAAGTCCTCAGGAATCTCTCCGTAGGCCCTAGAGAGAAGACAAAGTAAGAGAATAGATACAATTGCTTTTTTTCTTCGAATAAACATTCCAATAATAAGACCCAAAAAGAGAATTTCAAAGATGAGAAATTTGCGTAATAGCCCCTTCATCTCTTCATATTCCTTTTGCCAGACCTTTTTAAAATCATACTCTTTTTTGTTTGGCATCCATGTTCCCTCATAAAGATGAGTCGCATAAAAAGAAGGAAGGTTAAAGACCGGGCAGAAGTAGCTGGAGGGAAAGAGGATGTCGGTATTCCCATCTTTTTCCAGGTTATTTTGGACTGCCAGGGTAAGAGCAATAAAAGATCCATTAATGATCCTATCAAATTCTTGGTCGGCAGTGCTGTACTCTGCATAGACTTCATCATGTCTATTGGCTGCAATTGTAAGAGCTTGCTCTAATATAGGGTGATGGGCAGAGGCCCCAACTAAGGCAGTAAGCACGGTAAAATTGTGGCCGCATACTTTTTTATGAGGAACTTCTATCCCTGCATAAAAATCATAGGCTTGATTTAACTGGGCAAAGGATTTTTTGGGGTAGATATCATGGTCTGCATAAATCCCTCCAAATTCAGCGAGTATTTCATAGCGGAGAAAATCCGATTTCTCACTATAGTTTGGACTTTCATCATAGCATCTTTTTAATCTCGAAAAGGGAAAATCTTGCACCATCATTCTTTGCATTCCGGGACATGGACAAGGACGCTCCCTATCGGTCCAGAAGTAGAAGGTGAATTCTGGATGAAGCTCCATCCAGGCCCGAATATTTTTTATGGATTCAAGGGGGAAATTTTTTGGGCCAAGCCAGATAAAGTGAACAATGGACGGTATTTTGTGGAAGCTATCTAATTTTTGATATTGCAGCTCTTTATTTTTTTCGTAGAGGTCTTTGTAGACTGCAAGTTCAGGAGGTTCATTTTGAAAAGCGATATGCTGCCACGCTTCAGTAAATTTCCCGCAAAGGGCTTCAAAATCGCTTTGCTGATTGAGCTCACCCCAAAGACTTGAGAGAAAGAGCAGGAAGATAAAACTACAGGTTTTTCTTAGGGATAAAGATAAGATCTGCAGACGTGACATCAGGTTTGAAACCCTCTTCAATTTTTTGCAGCATCTCAACAGATGAAATCTCTGCATGGATCTTGCTTGTCTTTGAAGAAAGATAGTAAAGACCAAGCATATTTTTGGGAAGATGAACATTTAAGGCTTGTACCATCGATTCGGGATCTTCAAAATGTTCACTGCCCAAAGTCCGTCTAATCTCTTCTCTTTGAAAAAGAGTCATCTCTAAATTGTGGGGATTTTGTTTTGCATATTCAAAGCTCCAAGCCTTGATATCCCCTTTTAAGGGAATACCTGTTGGAATTTTCTGATCATTTAAACTGAGATAAAATCCGTAGGCATGAGCTTCTTTCATCTCATCCATGCACTGATTTAAATCTAGATAGTCTTGCAGAATTAGTTCATCGCTTGCAAAGAGTACAAAATCAGAATCATGTTCATCGATAGTGTAAAAAAGTAGATTTTGGAAGGAGTCATCAATCGGAAGAAATTGAGCCCCGAGAAATTCCTCTTTGATGATCTCATAGCCTTTTTCAAAATCTGGGGTCCGCTTATAGAAAACGGTCACTTGAAAAAATCCATCCACCCTCTTTTGCAAAGATTCTAAAAGGGCGTATAGATACATCGGATGGTTTTGTGAAAAGATAATGATATCTGCCCTATTTCCCTCTTCTTTGGGTTGTGATTCTATAAGGCTGCCGTAAGATACCAGTGAAGAAAAGTGCTTTTGTAAGCAGCTCTTTCGAACCAAAGGTATTTCATTGGTATGGGCTTTACAGATAGAAAGTACATCTGTGAGGTGTACTGTCCTTTTAGCTGCCATTTCTAATATCGAAGGAACATAGGAGGCATCGCTTAAGTCTTCCAATAGCGATCCTTGGAAGATAAAATCAGAGAGGCGGATCTTTTTAAAAACTTTTGCATAAAAGCTTTTGAAAGGCAGATTTTCTAAAGGAGTTTTTTTTCGTGTATAGTCTTTTTCAGCTGCTTTTATCACTTTAAACTCAGGATAGCTCGCATAAGCACCAAAGGCTGCCCAAGTTGTTGGGCTCTGGTAGATTTGATTTAGCTTGGATAGCACTCCTTCATGAGATAACCAGGAATTTTCATCTAAAAGAACAATGATCTCATTATCTTTACATGCATGGATGGCACTATACAGAGCATGCATCTTCCCAAGAGGAGAGGAATAAAAGGAAACGGCATCCCCTTCTCCTTCTCCTAAACAGACAAGACGGTAGTAGGGATAGTCCTGCTCCCATATAGATTGCAGGGCTTTTTGAAAAATGCTGTCGTCGGTTGATCTTGGAAAGATCAATACAAATTGTTTGTTCTCGGTAATGGCAAAATTA
>DATIJO010000125.1:0-15728 GCA_035478555.1 Chlamydiales bacterium | reverse complement strand
AAAACCAACTTTTGAGTTCATTTGTGTATATGGGAGGCCAAATTTGGAAATTGAGAGAAAAAGTTCCCGCAGGTTCATGAACGTATTTCTGCTCGCTCTGCTCAATATGGCGATCATGACAAGCTTAAGGAACCTTCCCCTCGTAGCAGAGTATGGTTTAAGCGCTCTTATCTTATTTGGACTTGTAGCGATCTTTTTTCTTTTTCCTTCGGCCCTGGTTTCCGCGGAGCTTGCAACAGGATGGAACAGGACAGGCGGAGTCTACATTTGGGTCCGTGAGGCCTTTTCACCAAGACTTGGCTTTTTCGCGATCTGGATGCAATGGGTGCATAACGTCACCTGGTATCCTGCAATCATGGCTTTTGTGGCAACTACACTTGCCTTTATTTTTGACCCGGAACTTGCCCATAATAAGATCTATGTCTTTGCCGTTGTTCTTACAGGTTTTTGGGGAATGACCATCATCAATTTGATGGGCCTTAAAATCTCTAGCTGGTTCAGTGCTTTTTGCGTGATTTTAGGGACCCTAATTCCAGGCATTTTCATTCTCTATTTAGGTGCACATTGGCTAATGGAAGGCAATCCCTCTCAAATAACTTTTAGCTGGTCTTCTTTAGTTCCAAAATTTAATGGGATCAATGACGTTGTTTTCTTAGCAGGCCTTTTCCTAGCTTTCTGCGGATTAGAGGTCAATGCTGCCCATGCCAGAGAGGTAAAAGATCCTCAAAGGAACTACCCAAGGGCTATTCTTATCGCTGCAGTGACATCTTTTGTCCTCCTTACTTTAGGATCTCTTTCTATATCCATCGTGATTCCAAAGTCTCAGATCAGTCTAGTATCAGGTCTCATGGATGCCTTCACTTATCTCGTGAAGCCTTACGGTCTGCCCTACATTATAGGTATCCTTGCCTTTTTAATTGTTCTAGGGGCAGTAGGAGAAATTAACGCCTGGATCATCGGTCCCGTAAAGGGGCTTTATGCAACGTCTAAACACGGTGACCTTCCTCCGCTTTTTCAAAAAGTGAATAAGAAAGGTATTCCCTACAATCTCCTTCTCTTTCAAGGAATCATTGTCACAGTTGCTTCCTTTGTGATCCTCCTCATGCCTTCCACAGGTGGAGCCTTCTGGATCCTAAGCGCGATCTCTGTCCAGATCTATCTCATTATGTACGCTCTGATGTTCCTATCCGGAATACGTCTTCGCTATACCCACCCCCATGTTGATCGCCCCTACCGCATACCCCATAAGCACCATGGAATGTGGTTTGTTGCCTCTTTGGGGCTTATAGCCACTCTTTTTGGCTTCTTTCTAGCCTTTGTACCTCCTTCGCAAATTCAAATCGGCAACATCTATTTCTATGAAGGTTTTTTAATCATTGGTCTACTTATAAACATTTCAATCCCACTCATCATTTTCCATTTCCGAAAAGACAAATGGATGCAGGGAGATCTTAAAGCATGAAAACAAATCGAAAAGCAGATCACCCTGTTCTTCCCGTAATCCTACATAGATGGTCTCCTAGGGCTATGACAGGAGAAGAGATAAGCCATGAAGATCTGATGACACTATTTGATGCTGCTAGGTGGGCGCCATCCTCTTATAATGGCCAACCCTGGAGATTTCTTTATGCGACTAGAAATAGTCCCCATTTTAAAACATTCCTAGATCTTCTGATGGAAGGGAACAAAATGTGGTGTACAAAGGCAGCCGTGCTAATCGTTGTGATCTCTCGAAAAACCTTCGAAGAGAACGGCAAAACTGAACGTACCCATACTTATGACACAGGGGCTGCCTGGCAAAACCTTGCTCTACAAGGCTCTTCTATGGGACTGGTTGTTCATGGAATGGAAGGATTTGACTACGTCAAAGCCAAAAAGGTCCTAAAAATCCCCGATGAATTTCAGGTAGAGGCTATGGCAGCTGTAGGCAAACTCGCCCCGAAAGAAAGCCTCCCCCCTGAACTACAGAAAAGAGAAGCACCTAGCTCTAGGAAGCCTATAGCTGAAATTGCTATGGAAGGCCATTTCCGATCGTAAATTAAATATTTTACTTAACATAAGTTAATTATATTAACTTGAAAGAATATAAAATAAATGTTATAATTTCCTGAAATTAATAGGTAATTATGACTTCAAGAATAGGCCAAGCCCCCCATAATATAATAGGGATGTTTGTTACTTATTGCGACACGGTAAGCCGGCATGTTGCTCTAAGGATTAACAAAGCATTTAATAAAGCTTTTAACGATCCGGACAAATTGCGTGCAGCCCTTTCCGCAAGAGGTTTTCCAACAAGTGAAACAACTTCTAAAGCTCTAAAGAAACAGCTCTGTCTGACAGAAGTACGTCCCACAAATATTAGCTTTAATATAACATTTCTAACC
Organism: Chlamydiales bacterium; assembly: GCA_035478555.1. Classification (GTDB taxonomy): domain Bacteria; phylum Chlamydiota; class Chlamydiia; order Chlamydiales; family SM23-39; genus DATIJO01. The sequence goes on along the minus strand of DATIJO010000125.1, from coordinate 13,344 downwards.
CGGAAGGATGATACTCTCGGCGTTGTATCAATTCCTCGTAGTATATTCGATCGAGAACTCTCCACAATAGACTTTATTCAAGTAGTCGAAAAAACAATTGCTGATTTGAAAAGTAATACGGAGGCTTATGAAAAATCTCATCCAGAAGCTTCTGCTAGATTTGAGCAAATATTGAAGAAGCGATTCAATCCAGCAGGCAAATTTTCAACACAGATTCCTCACAGTTCACTTCAAAAAAAAGATCCAGAGTTTGCGCAATATGTTAGTGATGCAGCTAGATTGCGGTGTCTTTTAGATGGTAGACGTGATTATCAAATTTTTCGTAGCTTCATAAATAGATCAAGTATTCAACAGTTAATCAGCACGCAACTTCAAATAAAAGCACCTAAACCAAAAGTAGAAGCTGATAAAGATGCAATGATAGAGCCTCCTAAGAGAGTTTTACAACCCAAACGAATAGTAGATGCTTTTAGAATAGACCCACCTAGAAGACGAGTACCCGTTCAAAGAACACCAAGAATAGAGCCACCTAAGGCAGAAACCACTGTCAGATTTTTTAGTATGCCTAAGACTGTATGGGGAAAACTTGGGCTTGCTGGTGTGTTCTTTAACACTATCCCCGTTTTTGCTTCGGGTATCCTTCAGTTGAATATTGCCAAGATCTTTTCTACAGCAATACTAACATCTGCTGCTGTTTACGCATTCAATCGATTAGAAAATCCATCCGGTGCATCTTTTATTCGCACCTTCGCAATGGATGCCTTTCATATGATGACTTGCAGGTGTGAAAGGCCAAATAGATCTTAAGCGGATCTCTAAGCCGTTAAAAGAGCAATCGGAGCTGCTTTCTTGACTCGTCTTTTACGAGGAGAAGCTCTTCTCTTCCTGCTTACTTTCCTACGGGTAATGGTTTTACGCGCAGCTTTTCGTCTTTTTTTTCGCTTCAACATACTTCCACCTTCCAAACGAAAAGGTTCTTTAGGATTTTATTCCTAAAGAACCTTTTTTAGAATAATTCTAAAACTATCGTTTGGCTACCATTCTGCCTTTGAGGTTTTTCCACACAACGGCTAAATAGACAGCGCTAACGCCCATTAAGAAATAGAGAAGTCTGTCAATCCATATTCTTCCGAATACGTAATCAACTAAGTTAAAATCAAAAACTCCCCATAAACCCCAATTGATACCACCAAGTATCAAAAGTAGTAGGGCAAGATACTCAAGTTTTTTCATATTGAATCCTCAATAAACATTAATAACCCTCTAAATATGACTCTTATTTAACACTATTTTATTTTCAAGAAATTTTTTTATGAACCTAGGTTTCGAGTTGTCTAAAAATCCTCAGGATGAGAGACTTCAGGCATGAGAAACAATCTTCCACTTTCAGAAAAAATAAGACCGGCTAATTTTAATGACGTGGTCGGCCATAGTTCTATTACCGATCTTTTAAGAAAGATCATCGATTCCCAAAAACCCCTCTCTCTTCTTTTTTATGGCCCTCCTGGAAGCGGAAAAACCACGCTTGCAAGGCTTTATGCAAATTCTTTCCCACAAAGGTCCATTTTCTTAAGCGCAGTTTCAGCTGGAATAAATGATATTAAAAAGATCCTCAGTGATGCTAAAGAGATGCCGCTTCTTCATTCCCAAACCATTCTTTTTTTAGATGAGATCCACAGGTTCAATAAGGCCCAGCAGGATATTTTCCTTCCCTATTTAGAAAATGGAACCCTTATTTTGATCGGGGCAACTACAGAAAACCCCTCTTTTTCTTTAAATAACGCTCTACTGTCCAGGCTTCGCATCTTTACCCTTTCTTCTCTCTCCAATGAGGATCTATCCCTCATTTTAAAGCGTTATGAAGACCTCTACCAGCTTCAGTTTCCGGAGGACTCTAAAAATCTCCTCCTAGATCTATCAAAAGGAGACGCAAGGCACTTATTAAATCTCTTAGAAAATATTGAGACAGCAAAGCCAGATGACCTTAAGCTAAATACTCTTGCGCACATTCTACAAAGAAAGGCCGGCCTCTATGATAAAAAGGGCGACGGCCATTATAACCTCATCTCAGCCCTTCATAAGTCGATTCGGGGCTCTGACCCGGATGCCTCTCTTTACTGGCTTGCAAGAATGCTCTCTTCCGGAGAAGACCCGCTTTTTATTGCCAGAAGGCTAATTAGAGCGGCCTCAGAGGATATTGGTCTTGCGGATCCGGATGCTTTGCAAGTCTGCCTAAACGCCTATCAAGCCTATCATACTTTAGGCTCGCCGGAAGGTGAGCTAGCCATTGCAGAAGCAGTCCTCTACCTGGCATTAGCCCCTAAAAGCAATAGCGTCTATGTGGCATTAGGCCAAGCAAAGGAAGATGCTAAAGATACCGATCATCTATCCCCTCCTGCGATCATTCTCAATGCCCCTACAGCTTTTATGAAAGAATTAGGCTATGGGAAAGGCTATATTTACGATCATGAGACAAAGGATGGTTTTTCCGGCCAAAATTACTTCCCCGATGAGATGGAAAGAGTTCCTTACTACCAGCCCAAAGAGATCGGGTTTGAAAGAGAGATGCAAAAACGCTTAGCTTACTTCAATAAGCTAAGAGAGTCTTTTAGCGCTTAGAGCTCTCATCTTCCGGAAAGAGGTTCTTGTCCTCAAATGAGAAGACCCTATTTTCTTTCTTGTTCTCTTTTTCATCTTCCTTGCCTTGGAAGACTCCATGCTTAGAGATCAGGATTTTCACCTTTCCGGCTTCATCTACAACTAAAAGGCTGGATGGTGTACCGCCATGGATCAAGACACCTTCGTTTCCTTGGGGACCTGAGATCAAGAGATGCGGAACCTGCTGCATCACCCCGATTGCTGCCATTGGTTCATTTTGGGAGGTAAAGAAAGAAACGCTTGGATTTGCGCCTCCACGCAGAATTGCAGCCGCGTTGCCGGCCGTATTGGCAAGACCAAATCCTCCGCCGCCATCGGAGAGGATGGTAAAGGAACCAACGGTTTTTGCCTGTTGGTTTCTAAGATAGATCCCGGGTACCGGTCCGCCCTGGAGTTGGATTCTAGGTAGATGGTTCTCATCCAAAAGTTGTAGATAGCCAAAACCGGAATCCGAAAATGTTCCCATGGAAGCTGCGATATGATTTTTATCATTGATGAGTGTAACGCCAGGAACCTGGCTTCCTTCTAAGACGATACGGTTTTCTCCCGCTTCATTTGAGAGAGTGAGCACGCCATTTCCTTTTGAGAGGGAAAGCTTCACGATAGGCTTATCATTTTCATTGAGAAAAGTGAGATAAGGAGTCTCATTAAATCCCAATTCGATTTTCCCTTTTCCTTTGGGATTTTTTAAGACAATTTTCTCAGCTTCGATTGTATTGGAAGTGGTTTTGCCAAAATGGCTTAAAGCGGCAATCATAACCATAATCCCTAAAACTAAAGTCTTTTTATCGACAATCTTCATCAGCCACCTCTTTTTTCTCCTTTTATGCTGCTCGGTTCCTGTTGTCAAGAATAGACTCGTGACCTATAATTTATGTCATATGGAACTCAGTACGCTTCGAAAAAATAAGATCAACATTCACGACTATCCCTATCAAGAAGACATTGAAAACAGGCTTCTGATGGCAGAGTTTTCCACTTTCGATGTGGAAGTATTAGAAGAGATCCTGTTCAGCCCTCTCAAAGTCCCTCTCAAAAAACTTTCCCGAAGCTTGGAAGCTACGATTGAAGATCTCCTTCCAGTAATTAATAAGCTTGAAAAAACTCACCTGCTGGTTTTAGAGGACGATATCCTAGTTGTGGACAAAGACAAGCGTAAATACTTTGAGAATGAGATCCAAAAGTTTGATGAAGATTTTCAGCCTGATATGGAATACCTTCAAACCCTTCTTAAAAAGGTCCCAATCCATAGTCTTCCTCTCTGGTATTCGATCTCCAGGACCTCCAACAATATCTTCGAATCGATCGTTGAAAAGTATCTGCTCACACCTCAAGTCTACCAGCGCTATCTCATGGAAGTGGGAAATGAGGATGTGATACTTTCCTCTATCATTCAAGACATATTGGATTCTGATGATTGTAAAGTGTACGCGGAAGAGATAAGAGAAAAGTATCATCTCACTAAAGAGTCTTTAGAAGAGTACATTCTCCAGCTAGAATTTCATTTTGTTGCTTCCCTTTCTTATGCCAAAGTAGGAAAGGTGTGGAAAGAGGTCATTACACCTTTTCGTGAATGGAGGGATTATCTTCTCTTCTTAAAGAACAACCGGCCCATTCCTATTGGAAGACCTGAGAATTTTAAAGAAGAAGAGTTTCCTTTTATTAAAGAGATCGCCTCCTTTCTCAAAAAATGCAAAAAAGAGATCAAAGAAAATAGTCCCTTCATCGATAAGCTTCTACCTATAAAGTTCCTTCAAAAAAAGGAAGATAAACTATCCATTACTGACATCGCATCTGACTGGCTTACGATGGACCTAGAAAACCAGGCCCTCTATCTCTACCGCCATCCCTTCAACCGCCCCTCCTTTTCTTCTCCTCTCAACAATGAAAAAAATCTCCGTGAAATCGAGCGCAGCTTAAAATCATTCTGCTCTTTAGGTTGGATAAACTTTGATGACTACTTACAGTCCGCCCTTATCTCTTTCCATGATGAAACCAAGATACAACTTCGCAAAAATGGCAAAACCTGGAAATACACTCTCCCTGTTTATTCAGATGAAGAAAAGGCCTTTATTCAAACCTCAGTCTTAGACTACCTCTATGAACTTGGGCTCGTCTCAAAGGGAACAAAAGCAGGTAAAGCTGTTTTCCGTATCACTTCTTTTGGCGAGACCATTCTTGGCAATTAACTTCAAATCGGCAATAACAATATAAAAAGGATTGTTGCCGTTGTTCCATCAAACCTTTGTTTTTCCAGACATATTTAGAGTCCTTGTATTAGGATTTCTTGAATGGGTGCTATCGGCTGATAATATCCTTGTTCTAGCTATTCTCGTAAGACCTCTTACCATAGAACTTCAAAAAAAAGCCCTCTTCGTCGGTATTTTGTCTGCATTTTTTTTACGATTCATTGCTATTTTAGGGGCTTCTTTTCTAATTCAATTTGCTTGGATACAAATCTTAGGAGCTCTTTATCTTCTCTACTTATCAATACACCACTTTCTCACCCATAAAAAACATTCCAGCTTTTCTTTAAAAAAGCCTACCTTTTGGAAGATTGTAATAGCGATCGAGTTCTTTGATCTCTCATTTGCCATTGATTCCATTGTCTCAGGACTTTCCTTCATTGCGCCTTATAGCTCATCATCCTCCCCTATTAATCCTAAACTTTGGGTCCTCTTACTTGGAGCTATCATCGGTATAATTGGAGTGAGGTACGCTGCCCATTTCTTTACTTCTGTCTTAAAACGGTTCCCCGCGCTTGAACCTAGTACCTACCTTCTGGTCGGCTGGATTGGTCTACACCTCTTTTTCGATGGCCTTTTCAAGTTCTATGGGCTAAACTTAGATCAATTCTTGTGGCCGGTTCTACTCTTTTGGGTCGGAACAGTCTTTTTTTTAATGCTAGGGTTTCTGCTGAAACGAAATTATGGAAAATGATCTAGTCAAAAACCGAAAAGCCTTTCATGACTATATTATCGAAGATACCTATGAAGCAGGTATCGCCCTCATGGGAACCGAGGTCAAATCTCTTAGAAATCATGGCGGCTCTTTGCAGGATGCCTATATCACTATCAAAAATAATGAGCTCTGGCTTCTGAATGCCTCCATCGCCCCCTACAGTTTCGGAAGCAAACACTTTGCCCACGAAGAGAGAAGAGAACGTAAGCTCCTTATGCACCGACAAGAAATTGAACGCCTAAGAAAAGCAATCCAAGAAAAAGGACTTACCCTCATTCCCCTTGCCATCTATCTTAAAGCAGGAAAGATCAAAGTTAAAGTTGCTGTTGCCAAGGGTAAGAAAAGCTACGATAAACGCGCTTCTTTAAAAGCAAAAGAAGCGAAGAGGGCTGTTGACCGCGCCCTTCGAGAACGATAAATATAATTTTAGAGGTCATCTTTTGCTAACGATAAAATGATACAATGATATGAATGATGGGATAAAATCTATTAAAAGTTCTATCATTCATATCATTGTATCATTTGAATCGTTGATATGGACCTCTGGGAAAACCTCGCTGCTGATCGTATAGCCAAATATAAGAAGGCAGGGCTTGCATTAAGAGGAGCTCGCTATAGGGAAGGTTTATCACAAAAGGCATTGGCTAGGAAATGCGGGATCAATCAAGAGAATATCTCTAAGATGGAAAATGGCCAAAGGCCAATCGGTGAGAAGGTTGCAAAGAAGCTGGCAAAGACTCTTCATATCAGCATCAATCTACTTTTAGATAAGTCTTGAATCTATTATCTTTTAAGGAAAAAAGGACCTGCCATGAACGTTGTGATCTCTAGACAGCCACTAGCTCAGCTCATTGGAAAGATGCAGAGCATTGTTCCTTCTAAACCCGCACTTCCTATCCTTGTGAATATCCTCTTGGAAGCCATTGATGATCAGCTGATTATCACCGCTACCGATTTGACAGTCAGCATGAGGCTCTATGCGGAAGCAAAGGTGATTGAAGAGGGTTCAATTGCCTTGCCTGCAAGACGGTTTTTCCAGTTGGTTAGAGAGCTAAGTTCTCCTCAGATCAAGATCACGGCTCAAGGGTCGGAAACAGCTGAGATCACTGCCGGCTCCTCCTTCTTTAAACTGCACGGCATGCATAAGACCGAATTCCCCACTCTTCCCGATCTCTCCAATACGCCCAGTTTTTCAATGCCAGCCAAAAAGCTTCGTGAGCTCTTTTTAAAGACCTCCTTTTCGGCTGCTAAAGATGATACCCGCTACGTGTTAAATGGAGTGCTTCTGCAGATCGCCAATAAACAAGCGAGTTTCACTGCAACAGATGGAAAGCGCCTTGCTAAAGTGCAGACCGAGATTGATATCGATCCTGCCTTCAAAGAGTCCCATATTTTCCCTCTGAAAGCAGTGGATGAGATGATGAAACTTTTAGAATCGGAAGAAGAAGAGGCATACCTTAGCCTACTTCCTGATAAAGCATCTCTTGAGATCGGAAATACCACTTTGATCACCAAGCTTCTTGCGGGACAGTATCCTGATATTGAAAAGGTCATCCCTAAGAAATCACTCCATACGATCTCGCTCCACCGTGAAGAGTTGATCGCTCTTCTCCGCCAGATCTCTCTTTTTACCTCTGATCTAAGCGGATCTGTGCGCTTTCATTTTACGAAAGGATCTCTACAACTGACCGCTGCTAGCGCAGAACTTGGAGAGGGACAGGTCTCAATGCCTGTAAACTATGAGGGCGAGCCGCTAGAAATTGCTTTCAATCCCTTCTACTTCATCGACATTCTGAGACATATTCAAGAAGAGACGGTCCATTTCAGCATCAATGATTCCTATAACCCAGGCCTTGTCACAGACAGCGCTAAATCGCTTTTTGTGATCATGCCGATGAGAATTACGGAAACCACTCCTGTAAATGTATCTGAAAAGCCTGTTCTTGCGTAATTTCCGCAATTATACCGATGCTCAAATCCATTTTGGGCCTAGGATCAATGTCATTGCAGGAGAAAATGCACAGGGCAAAACCAATCTCTTAGAAGCTCTCTATCTGCTGAGCTGCGGAAGATCTTTCCGCACCCCTCATCTCTCTGAGCTGATCCAGAAGGGCAAGACCTTCTTCTATCTAGAGGCCCATCTAGAAAAAAATGGCATCACCGAGACCCTCAAGCTCCACTTTGATGGAAAGACAAAAAAATTCCAGTTTAACTCTACCCTCTATCTCTCCTTCAACAGCCTCCTAGGGGTAATGCCCCAGGTGCTTCATGCCCCATCGGATCTCGATCTCATTGCCTCCGTTCCCTCCGTCCGCAGGCGCTTTCTCAATATCCATCTTGCGCAGCATGATCCCATGTATGTCCACCATCTTCTCCGCTACTATAAGGCGATGAAACAGCGAAACTTTCTCTTGAAAAGTAGGCGTATCGAAGGGATCGAATGCTGGGAAGAAGAGATGGCCCTCTCCGCAAACTATCTCATCGCTGCCCGTACCAAGATGATCGAGGAGGTTCAAAAAAGGCTCTCTCCCCTTGCGGAAAAACTTCTTCTTCCCCAAGACCTAGAAATCCAGTATGTATCTTCTTCTGATCCTAAAGCCCTCTGGCAAAAACATCGCCAAAAAGAGCTCTCTTACGGGGCTACTCTCTTCGGCCCTCACAGGGATGACTTTCAGATCATACTAGATAAACTTCCCGCAAGGTCCTTCGCCAGCGAAGGCCAAAAGGAGGCCCTCAGCTTTGCCTTGCGTCTAGCAGAATGGGAAAGGCTCTGCGAAAAGACAGAACTTCCTGTCCTAATGAGCATTGATGATTTTGGAGTGCATCTGGATGAAAAGAGACTTGCGCTTTTGCAAGAGTCCTTGCAAAGGTTCCTGCAGGTGTTTTTAACAACGCCTAGGGAATTCCCTGATCTGCCCTATAGCAAGGGCTTTATCATCGAAAAGGGAGAACCAAAGGAGAAAATAGCGGGGATAACGGAATAATAAAATTATATCGAGGCGAGAAAAGCTGTGATTCTTGCGCGGTTAGCAATTCTTGCAGCGTGATACAGGAGACCAAGATCTACAAGATCTGTTGTATAACCGTATTAGGGAAACGCTCGCGCAGCGCGATAATTTCATCATGCGAGATAGAAACATTATGTAAAAAAAGATTCACTATATTAGGAGAGGATAATAGTAAATGACTAAGTCCTTCGAAGGTGATCGTTCTATCATCTTCAATACGAAGATAGCGTAATGAAGAAAGATTAGAGAGGGAGTGTAAAAAATCATCTCCAACATTCATTTTAATTAAATCTAATGTCTCAAGAGATTTAGAGTTTTGAATTAGTCGTTGAAGTCCATCCTGATGAATAAATGGGCAATTTTCCAATTTTATTGTATCTAAAGGCAATTGAGAGATAGCCTCTAAGCCCAAGTCAGTGACAGACACATCATTTAAAGTTAATCTTCTCAATGCAGGTAAAGAAGCAATGTCTTGCACTATTGCATTGCTGATAGCTGGAGTTGATAAAGAAAGTTCGACTATCGTAGATCTATGTCTTGCAAGAGTCCTTAATTGTTGCTCCGCTATCAGGGAAGGAATATTTAATGGTCGCAGGTTAGCTAATAATAAAGGCCTTGAATCTACATAGTCTAAAAAACGAGACAATCCTTCTTCACTAAAGTAAAAGTAATCGAAATCGAGTGTTTGGAGTTCATCGCAGCTATCTAACAAATAAAAAAGAGCATTTTCAGAGTTATGAGCTTTGAAAGAAAACTTTTTTAATTTAGGAAAATAATCCGCAAAAATTTTTATATTAGCGTCATCAAGAGATCCATCGAATGTAAATTCTTCTAACTCATCACAAAAACGATGCCTAATTAGATCTCCGTAATTCTGAATATCAATACCTTTAATGTCTAACTTTCTTAAATTTATTAAATTGGTCAAGGCAAATGCTACCCCAACTTGTGTTACAGGATTATAAGAAATATCCAGATCCGAGAGAGTAGCTTTGAGGCGAGAAAGTCTCCCTATTCCACGATCAGTTAAACCACACCCAGAAAGAACTAAATGGGTGAGACCAGGACAATAATCAATGATCTTGTCTACATCTTCTTCAGATATCTGATAAGAGGTCCAGATAAATGATTTTAATTGTCGAAGATTCCTTACCACCTCACCTGCACTGACAGGGGGATCAGTTAGATGGCAACCGTGGCAAGCAAGTTTTTCAAGATGAGGAAAGTGTCTATTAATGTAATTTACTAGGAGAGGAGTAATGGTGATACCTGCTAATTCTATGCTGGTAAGATTCGGAAACATTCCTAAATACAAGGTAATGCCAAATGAGGGCATTACAGCATTATCCCCAAAATGGGTGATCTTTTTCACGAAAGCAACTTGTGGGTCGTCAGAACGAAAAGAGGTAAGTTTTCTCCCCTTTAGCCTTTCCCATTCTTCGATTTCTTGCCAAGTAATCGTTCCTTTGCTTGCCAAATGTTCTTCAAATTGTTTCGCCTTATCTTTTGGAGTAATTTTGGTAACCGTGCAAGTCGATGTGATGGGTGTATTGATATCGCAAAAAGAAAGGATATGCCTATACACATCTCCACCTACTTTGACGAATCCATCAAGTAGACTTCGTGGCTTAGCTACAGTACTTGTAGCTACAGAAGGTTTCTGTACAGCGGAGACTACCATTATTCCTGTATTCCTTCTTGAAAATTAATTGCGTCTATTTCTTGAGGAAAAATCTCCGTCACAAACTCAAAGGTAATATGTGGAAAATGCTCCATTAACTGAGCCTGAGGAAAGGTATCCGCAAGGGTCACATGTTCAAGGCTTGGATTTTGTAAAATTGCATAGACCTGCTCTAGGGTGATGTCATTATAGCTGAGGTTAAGAGAAGCAAGATGGGGAAGTTGGGTTATCAGACCTATCATCTGGTCGTTTATTAAATAATGTCTAAGATTAAGTGTAGCGATCTCGTGGCAAGTTTGAAGAACTAGGTAGGAAGTGTCATCTGTAACAATATCATTATCCATGCGAAAATCTTTCAAATGAGGAAATTTAAGAGCCATTTGTCTAACCACAGAATCAGTATAAAGATCACGGTTAAAGACAATCTCTTCTAGCTGTGTGCATGTTGCTAGCTGTAAGCTCACTTCCATACTTGCAGGAGTATGAGTCTCATTTAGATCTCTCATTAGAAGTGTTTTTAGGTTAGGAAGTCTTAAAGCAAAACCAACGCCTAAATCAGTAATGGCCGCATTTTCAGAAATATTTAGGTATGTCAAAGTATTTTCTAACTTTCTAATAGCAAGAACACCATTGTCAGTGATACTTGTATCTTCAAGTTCCAAATGAGCTAATGCAGGGTTATTTCTTACAAGCATCACAACAGCCGTATCTCCCACTGCATCAATCCCTGATAGCCCTACCGCTACTAACTTTTGATGTTTTCTTAGTAATGTTTGCATTAATGTAGAGCTTGTAATGCCTTGACAGTAGTTTAAAGAAAGCCTTTGCATATCCGGAAAATTATGGGCAAGATGGCTTACAGTCTGATTGCCAATTTGGGTATGGCCAAGATTTAGACTATGAAGTTCGGTAAATCTCTTTAGGTAGATCATAGCTTGATCATCATTGACTGCTGGTTCTTCATTAAAGGGAGTTAAGTCTAAATGCCTAATTCTTTTTGTAAACGCGATTTGAGGATCATCCGGTTCAAATTCAGCAATCGATCTACCTTTAAGTGTCTCCCAAACGTATATATCTTTAAGAGTTACTACGGGCTGATGAATTAAGTGTTGTTCCAATTGCTCTACTCTATCGTCAGTTTCAAGACCTCTGAAAGTGAGAAAAATTTGAGTTCCCTTTTCCAAAAAGGTTAGAACTTTTCTTAAAATATCCATTCCTCCAAAACTCTGTACTACTTCGTTTTGTTTTTTAAGAGGAGGTAATGCTGCTGATACTGCTGAAGCCATAATTATTTCCTTTTAGTTTATTATGTTAATGTAAATATTTTACTATAACTATAATTAAAAGTAAATAAAAATTTTTACATTTTAAGTAATTAAGATTGAGTTAGATAGGCTTTTCCAAGCTCAAAATCAGACTTTTTGCCCGCATAGAGGTTGATGATCTCCTTGGCAAGGACCTTACCTAGCTGGACCCCCTCTTGGTCAAAGGAGTTAATTCCCCAGATAAAGCCCTGGAAGGCGACTTTATGCTCATAGTAGGCAAGAAGCTTGCCTAAGGTGCGAGCATCCAGCCTCTCAGCTAATAGAACGCGGTTAGGGCGGTTCCCGGGAAAGAAGCGGTTGGGGTTAGGATTCTGCTGACCGGTAGCCAAAGCAATAGATTGTGCAAAAAGGTTGGCAAGGAGCTTCTTCTGAGAGGTAGTTCCTTGGACCTTTAGATCTTGGCCATACTGGGTCTTTTTAAAACCGATAAGCTCTAATGGGACAGTGGTAGTTCCTTGATGGATCAGCTGATAAAACGAATGTTGGCCATTGGTACCCGGCTCTCCCCAGATGATCGGCCCTGTTTCAAATGGCACGGCATTGCCCTCTTTATCGATCCTTTTGCCATTGGACTCCATATCCAATTGTTGTAAGTGGGCAGGGAACCTGCTTAAAGCTTGTGAATAGGGAATGATGGCAACAGTGGGAAGATGGAGAAAATTGCGGTTCCAGATCCCAAGGATTGCAGAGATAAGAGGCAAATTGCTTTCCGGCTTTGCAGTGAGAGCATGATAGTCCATCTCATGGGCGCCTTTTAAGATCTCGGTGTAGCCTTTCATACCAAGTAGGAAGGCAAGCGTCACACCGCCGACCATTGAGGTTGCTGAGTATCTACCGCCTACATAGTCCCAAATGTAAAACGAGCCCAGATAGAGCTTAGGATCGTCCATCGGACTCCCCTTCCCTGTTACCGCGACGATGTGGTTTTTGGGGTTTAATCCTGCTTTTTTTAAATAATGGCGGGCAATCGTTTCATTGGTAAGAGTTTCTAAAGTTGAGCCTGATTTTGAGACTACAACCACTAGGGTCTTTTTCAAATTTAATGCGTTAAAAATGGCCGCTGCGTCATCAGGATCTACGTTTGAGATAAAATGGGCCCTTCGGTTGGGAAGATGATATCTTGTAAGAGCAATCGCAAGCGCTCTTGGACCAAGGTCAGATCCTCCGATCCCGATCTGCACGATATCCGTAAATCGGCTCTTTGTCTTTTTTAGAAATTTGTCCAATTTCTCATATTCGGCATAGGCAAGCTTACTTGCTTGAAGCGCCTCTTTCTCTTTTTGAGGATGGTCAAAAAAATCTCTCATCGCAGTATGCAGGACCGATCTTTTTTCGCTCTCGTAACCATGAATCTCATTGATGATCTTGCCCGATTGCATTGCCTGCATCTTATCCATTACTTTTGCCTCTCTGGCGAGGCTAAAAAGCGCATTCAGGGTATCATCAGTTACTCTCTCCGCCCCATAAAAAAGCTGAAATCCTAAAGCTTCTGTCCTAAGCTTTTTAATGCGTTCGGGAGTGAAAGAGCCCTTTTTAGATAGATCGATGGGGTTTTTGGAAAGCTGAGCTAGCTTCTTGGCGCTTGGGTAATCTAAAAAACTCATCACTTTACCTTAATATTTATTGATGATAAACTAAATCTGTTTTTTCTTTCGGGGCATAGCGCAGCTTGGCTAGCGCGGCTGGTTTGGGACCAGTAGGTCGGGGGTTC
>DATIJO010000124.1:0-19112 GCA_035478555.1 Chlamydiales bacterium | reverse complement strand
ATTTTGCCATTTGGTTCGAATGGATTGATGGATCCATCCTCCTTTTGCGCCTAAAAATGGCCTAAGTGTTAACGATTCGCTCACCCAAAAATTTCGGCCAAGTTCCCAATCGAATATATTATAGCGGATTTTCCATTGGATACTTGCTTGACTGTATGAGGGGCCGCTCAAGCCTTTACCAGACTGATTATCTACGTAAAAATTCCCTAAAAAAGCAGAGTGGACAGTTCCAAAACCGCTTGATACATGATCTTTCCCCCTAGTTTGAAACCAGGTATAGTAGCCTTTCGTATCCCATTGATCATGGTCCATCCCATAACCAATTCCGACCCTAAAGCCGGGGTCCCATCTAAAGTGTACTGTCCTAAGATCATTCGAACTAACATTGTTAGCGGATGTGAGCACTTCCGCCCAGCAATCTGCCCCCGCTTCTCTAGCAGTCCACACAATCAGATCAGCAAAGGATTCAAAATCTCTCGAGCAAGGACGAAGCCTAGCAGAAATATTCTGCACACCCTCTACACACTCCTGCCAGTCCATAGAAGATTCATCTGCAGATAAAGTAGTAAGCGAAGAGAAAGCTACGGCGAAAATTCTAAGAAATGTTTTTCTTCTCACAGGAAAAGCCTAAATGAGAATAGGATAAAGAAGTTAATTTATTTTGGAAATTTTTTTCGGTTATCTGTTCAACAACCCATGCCAGACATTAGTACAGCGGGTACTAGATGATCCTTTTGAAGATGGTATTCCTTCTGATTTACCACTTCTACCCAGTTGGTATGAAAGTCGGGCTCATTACTTCCCTTAGACCACATAAGAATTCTAAAGTATTCAGCTCCGGCAGGAACAGATAGTTGAATATTTCCTGATTTTTTTATGGAATGAATATTGGAGATTTTTTCTCCATGCTTTAAAGCACTATTGCTTTCATCTACGTCTTTAGCCGAAAAAGCCCACTGAATAGCCATTTTCGTATCATTGGATGGATATGTCGTTTGATTATCAAGAACAATCTGATCTGCAAATCCACTAGTGATTACAAACAAAAAAATGAGAAACATCTTCTTCATAGTTTCACTTATTCGACAATAATTCCTTCTTGGGGGACACAAACTGCTCCCTGATCTATTTCAGGAGGTTTCAAAGGGAATACCCCTTCTTTGCAAAGGGTTTTCATCTTAGTAAATGCGTCTTTTGGAAGATGAACAGTTACGTTTTTAACCGTATTCACTGCCTCTGCAATCTCAAAATCTCCCACCATGCTTAAAAATTGATAGCCATCTTCAGGAGAGAACCCTTGTGTACGTACTAAAAAGTTAATGGCATTTTGAGCAGCAAGTTTCATTGCTTCATATAAATCCACATTCAAACCTACGATCATCCACTGTTTTGAATCTTCAATGATAGGCCAGCTAAAAGCATCTCCGCCTTTTCTCTTTGTCTTATCCAAGACTCCCTCAGCTCGGAGATCTTTTCTAACAATCAGTTGAAAAGTAATCGACTCATAAGATGTTTCAAGAGCGGTCACATCGATTTCACCGTTGTTTTGAAGAGCATGTGAATCCCCCGTCCAGACAAGTGCTCCTTTTTGAAACACAGGTACAAACAAGATAGAACCTGCTTGCAACTCAGGTTGATCTAAATTTCCTCCAAAAGGCCCTGGTGGAACAGAATTGAACTCCCCGGATACGGGCTGCCCCATGCTTGCCTTTAGTTTGACAGGCCATCCTGTAGGCCAATCTAAAGGAGGTGCAACAGCTATAATTCCAGGAAAGGGTTTTAAATGAAGGCATACATCGTCATTGAACTGAGTGGTGTTGTTCTTGCGATTCAATTTAAAATACTTGATCCTAGGCTTGGTAAACTCAGTTAAAATTCCTGCAGTAGTACTTAAAAAGTTATATCCAAAGTCATTAAGTTTAATGTCTAGAACCCTAATCTCCAGTACATCTCCTGGCTCTGCTCCTTCCACATACACTGGCCCCGTCAAAGAGTGCATCCCGCGTCTTTTTTGGATGCCATTCTGTTTATAAAATGCTGCCACATCTGCGGGAGTGGTTGTATTGAACTTCATGATCTGAAGACAGCTATTCCATGTCTCAAGAGATACAATATCTCCCGACTGAACTTTTACAACTGGCTGTTTTTTGAGGTCGAAAAGACCAAGAGTTACAGTATCGGAAGTAGCTGACACATGGTGGGTTACTGCTGAAAGTGAAGATACAAGAAAAATTAAACTTAAGCCAATCAGTCTCATAAGTCAGTTATTAATGTTCTTAGCCAAAAGATGCAAGAACTTACTGATTTTTAAATTAGTAAATTCGCCTACTTTAGGCATGTTCAAAAGTTTGGTCTTAAAAAAGCCTGCGAGAAGCAGTAAAGCAAGCTAGCAGGCTTAATATCATACCAAGCTATTTCTGATTCGATGAGCGGCTATGCGGCCACCACCTATGACCTCTAGTACCGCGATCCCGATAATAATAATCATCATCTCGATCTCTATCTCGATAATAATCATCATCTCGATGATGATAATTATCTTCATGCCATCCTCTATCCGCAACATCTTGCTTGCCGCAAGAAGTCAAAGCCAGAAGAGCAAGAGCAATAAAAGCATGCTTCATAAACTAATTCCTCATTGAAACTTTATAATTCGAATTAAAAGAAGGCATTATTATGCCTTTATATTTCAATTAGGAGATTAGTAGATATTTTACAAGAAATATAAAACAACAAACAGGGAAACTCTAAGGGGATAGATTATTTAATAAACTTCTTATCAAACCATTCAGAAAAATTATTAGTTGGGCGATATCCCAAAAGTTTGATCGCTTTATCAATCACATAGACCCTGTCTAAGGTTTTGGGTAAAGCCCAACCTCTCTTAATAAACTCTTTCTTAGCCCAGGGAAAATAGCGCAAAATGACTTGATCCGCATTTTCTTTGAGCTCTTCTATATCTGTCTGATGAAAAGGAGGCTTACAAGAAATATTAAACATCTCATATCCCTGGAGAGGCAAATTGAGAGCTAGTTCATGTGCCAAAGCAACATCCTCTTCATGAACTCCCCGATATAGCCTGTAAATAGCCATAAGATCCTCTCGTTCAGGAAAACATCTGGACATTCTAAGTGAGATACAAGAAAGGCCATTATTGCTTGCCTCTATGCAGAGGTTTTCTGCAGCAATCTTTGTCTCATCATAAATGTCCCTGGGATTTGGAAGCAGCTCTTCTGTTACCCAAACTGCCCTCTTGGGATGGATTAGAGCATCTCCATAGACTGAAGTAGTGCTAGTGAAAACAAACCGTTTCACAGAGTGTTTCACACACGCACCTATAAGATTCTCCGTTCCTTTTACATTCACTTCCCAAAATTCATTATCACTACAAAGTCCAACATGAGGAGTTAAAAGAGCAGCACAGTGAATCACTGCATCTACCTCATGTAAGCATTGAAAAACCTTTTCTTTATCACGGATATCAATAAGAAAAGTTGTAAAAGGCCCAGGCCTGTTATCAACTCCAACTACTTCAACTTTATCTCTTAAAAATCGTGCGATCGCAGATCCAATTCTTCCAGATGACCCAGTAAGTATTACTTTCATAGAAAGAAATTAATCATAATTTAGCATTAAAAGACAGAAACCATCTATTTCCAACAGTCCGATGTAAAATCAAAAACTTTTCATTTCCATTCAAATTTTTTGCAAGTTCTCGATCAAAGTACCCCTTCTCATCCGATAATTAATCTATGTGGTATAACTGACAAAAATGTTCCACCTATGAAAATTTTGCTTACAGGCGCATCCGGTTATATAGGAAGCCACCTCCTTCCCCATCTTCTTGAAGCAGGCCATCATGTAACTGTTTTGGTTCGCAATAGCAAAAATCTAACTATCCCCGATACATTCAAAAACCATGTCACTATTCTTCAGGGAGATCTCTTAGATAAATCGAGTCTGCCCACATTGAACGGCTTGGACGCGGCATATTATCTCGTTCATTCGATGGCGGACGATCCCAAGCATTTCTACGAACTGGAGGAGAAATCCTGCACTCATTTCCTAAGCCTCATAGAAAAAACCGGAATAAAGCAGATCATCTATTTAAGCGGGCTGCATCATGGGAGCGATCTTTCCGAACATTTTCGTTCCCGTTTGCATGTAGAAGAACTCTTAAAAAAATCAAAAATCAATATTACTATCGTTAGAGCAAGCATCATTATCGGGGCGGATAGCGCTTCTTTTAAAATTATCCGAGATCTTGTAGAGAAACTTCCTATTATGATCGCTCCCCGCTGGCTAAACACCCAATGCCAGCCAATTGCTATATCCGATGTGATTTATTACCTCATCCATTTACTAAAGCTCCCCCCAGCGTTCAATAAGACGTTTGAGATCGGAGGGCCCGATATTGTAACTTTTAAAGAGATGCTTCTCATTTATGCGAAGCTAAAGGGCTTGAGGCGCTGGATTCTTACCGTGCCTATACTTACGCCCCATCTCTCCTCTTACTGGCTTTATCTGGTGACAAAGGTCAATTTTTCTCTTGCTTCTTCATTGGTAGAAAGTTTGAAGGTGGAATCCATCGTCAGGGATCCTGAAATCCAGCTTCTCCTTCCTCACGTTTGCCTAACCTATAAAGAGGCAATCCAAAGAGCAAGCCTAAACTCTAATTAGTTTTTCTTTGCATAACTCAGAATAATCTATACAAAAGATCGATGCTAGCCTGGTTTCAGCAGTTTTAGAATGCAAAGTTCATGGAAAGAATGATTTCTTGAACAGTAAATTTAATGTCACGGTTTAAGAACAAAGTGACAGGTCCGGGAGTATCTGAGCCATTTAAAATGGCCGCATTAACTGCATTTTTAAAGTGGTTTTTTCCGGTTTGCAAGAAGGTGTAGCTGATATCGAAGAAGTAATTGTGGCAGAAGAAATATTGATATCCTGCTCTTGCTGCCCCGCCCCATATTATTTTGTGATCTCTCACAGAAGTTGAAACCAGGTGACTACCGGATCCGTTGGGAATATGTACAGAAGAAACAAAAATTCTGTTTGAAGCATCAAAAAAAACAGTACCAAAGGCCAAAAACACATATCCTTGTGTAATACATCCCCCGAAAGATGCTAATAGCATCACTTCATTGTTCAGACGAGTTTTTGAAGTGAAATCTCTTGTCACTTCCGGTCCAAAGAAATTGAAGCTAGAAAATTCAGCATTGGGGAGAATTTGCCCTCGGCTGCTATTTTCATTAGGCGTGTTGTAGCCAAGGTACTTCCATTCCGCGGAAAGACCAACAAACCCGTTATCGCAGCAAAAGAAGAACTGATGGCCTACTTTAACAAACGGGGCAAGTCTGTTCATATGTGTTTTATATCGATCTTGACCGCTCGTACCTCCGTTGATAAAGAGATTAGAGCTAAATACCTCATCAATCGTATTCCATCCAAAACCAACGCCCGCGTAAAATCCAAAAATGGGCTGAGAAAATAGAAGTGCTAAGAGAAAAAAAACCTGTTTCATGTTTAGAGATCTTAATGAGTGTTCAAAATATTTGACTATGAAAATTTACAACGTCAGTCTAGACTATTCAGTCCAATATGTACTACTTAAGTTTCATTATCTTATTACTAACTCTCCACGCGTATGCAGAGGAGCCTGTATCTTCCATTTCAACAGGCACTTATAAAGCGTCCTATTATAATCCAATTCCTTCGCCTATCGCTCAAAAGATGATGGGCAAATCATATAAAGAGGATTGTCCTATTCCTATTACTGATTTGGCCTACGTAACGGTCACCCATTATGACTTGTTGGGGCAAATCGCATCTGGAGAGCTAGTCGTTCATAAGAAGATTGCTGTTTTGGTGATGGAGATTTTCCAAGATATCTATGAAGCTAAATTTCCTATAGAGAGAATGCGTCTTATTGATGAATACGATGCTAATGATGACAAGTCTATGGAAGACAATAACTCTTCTGCCTTCTGTTTTCGAAGAAACACCAATAGGCCTTGGGTAATATCCACGCATGGCTTGGGACTTGCAATTGACATCAACACCCGCTTAAATCCGTGGGTAAAAGGAGAAAAGGTATCTCCATCTAATGCGCGTGTTTATGTAGACCGTTCTATCCATGTTGCTGGCATGATCCATCCTGATGATCCTGTGGTAACTGCTTTCAAAAAAAGAGGATTCATCTGGGGAGGAGATTTTGAAAGCCTTAAAGATTACCAACACTTTGAAATCGATCCAACAAAACTTGGATTAGAATCAAATCAATAAAGATCCTATTAAGAATATTTAAAAGAATCGTTGCTTTTTCTTGTAAAAAAAATTTTTACCTCCTACTCTTCTACCCTTTCAATTTTTGGAGGTATTTATGCAAAAATTCACATTTCTATTTTTGAATTTCCTAATTCTCTTAGGAATAGAACTGAGCGCGCAATCTGTTCAGTTGAATGCAACTTCCAGCGTGCTTGCGAGCTGGAGCGGTGGGTATACCGCACAAATCACCATCACAAATCCAACTACTGCACCGGTATCTGCTTGGACCGCTAATTTTGGAGTGCAGTCAGGACAAACAATCAATTGTTTGTGGAATGGAACTTTTGCGCAGACCAACCAGAATATTACTGTCACCAATCAAACTAATAATGGGACAATAGCTGCTGGCCAGAGTATTACCTTTGGGTTTACAACAGCAGATCCTAACAATGCTGGCGCTATCATTAGCGCTTTGACCTCTACAGGAACTGCAACAACACCCCCCGGATCTGGTTTTGCCTTGAATGCTTCTTATCAAGTCACTACAGTTTGGGCAACAGCCTATCAAGTCACAGTCACCCTAACAAACACAACATCCACTCCCGCGACGTCCTGGACAGCTTCATTTGTGATGCCTCAGGGAGAGACCCTTAGTTCTTACCAAACGGGCGGAAACTTCATTGTGAGTGGTCAAACGGTGACTGTCACTAATTTATCCGGGAATGGAAACATTGCATCAAATGCCTCAGCAACATTTACTATGATTATCAACAAACCAAACACCGGGGCGAATACAATCGGTTCTCTGCAAGCGTACGCAAACGGGGGAACTCCGCCTGTAACTCTTTCAGCACCGGTTCTACAGCCGATCTCTAATCCAAATGGCTCTAGTTCTTATACTCTAACTTGGAATGCAGTAGCAAATGCACAAAGCTATATGCTGCAGCAGTCTCTATCTAGCTCCTTTAGCTCTCCCACAACTGTTTTTAGCGGTAGTGCAACTTCTTTTCAGGTCACAAACAACCCAGCTGGAACTTATTACTATAAAGTGACAGCGCAGGCTGGAAGCGTATCCAGCAATCCAAGCAACATAGAGAGCACAACAGTTTCTCAAGTAACACCTCCGCCACCGGTTGGTGCAATTGAGCATTCAGCGTGGTATATCGACTGGACAAGCTGGTTTACTGGCGCATTCGTTATACCATCCTCGAACAACATGTTGAATTTGTTTGTGGGAACACTGATGTTCGATGCAAATAATAATCCAACCATTGGTGGATTTGGCAACTTGACAGATGCTGAGCTCACAAGCTTTACTAGCTTCTGCCATTCACAAAATCCTCCTATAAAAGTAAAAGCATCCATTGGCGGGGGCGGCGGATCCTACGATAACTGCTGGGACCTTCTCACTACTGCAAATGTACAAGCTTTTGCACAAGGTCTCGCTAACTACTGCCAAGCACATGGCTTAGACGGAATAGACTTTGATTATGAAGAGTATGCATCAGCTGCTCAAGAAACCTTGGTTGGAACATTGATCCTAAATTTAAAGAAGATTAATCCCAATTTACAAACAAGCGTATGCACCAATGCGGGCTTTCCAACCTGGCAATCGGTGATTGAGAACATTTTTAATGCCGCAATGATCGCACCTGGCAATTGCGCGGTAGATAGGCTCTACATTATGTCCTACTACGATCCAATTGCATCCGAAGAAGGCTGGATCACAGCTTGGGCAAATTGGGTTATCCCCACTTACGGATTTACTCCTGCAAGGATATCCGTAGGGATTGATGATTTCGATGCTCATGCCTATGATCCGGTAGCATTAGCTAACTGGGCAGCCTCTCAAGGTTATAGCACCGCTCACTGGGCATTTGATCCTGCCCATCCGGTCAATACTCCCTATTAATCTCAAACACTTCGAGGGGCGAACATCGCCCCTTTAGAAAAATTTCTCAAGTTGCACGCAAAGACTTTTATCCACATTTGTCTTCTTATCCAAGAAGACATTCTCTTCAAAACCCAGCCTCTTATAAAACGCAATAGCGGACCTATTAACACGTCTTGTCACTAACGATAATTTATGGATCTTATCTTCCACCTGAAAAATAGAGTAAAGTAGATTTTTCCCAATGCCCTGTCCCTGGTATTCAGGTTTTACGCAAATAAGCTGAACAAAAACTTCATCTGGAGAGTGGTTCGTATCGAACGATGCGTAACCAACAATTTCATCCTGATCTTTTGCAACAATCCACCGAATGGAATTGTTATTAATGCACGCTAGCTCCTCATTCCAATAAGCATTCAAAACCTTCTCAATATCATCTGTAGCTAGGTCTGCTTCTGTTAATCCCAGTTTTTGATAATTTTGCAAAAAGCTACTTAAGAATAGATCATGAAGCGATTGAATCTCAGAGGAGCCTTCCCACTCATAATGAACACTGAAAAGATTGAAACATATCAGGAGCAATAAGCAAGCTATCGAAAATTTTTTCATTAAAATCTCATTTTTTATAAGGAATCAGATATTTTCTCATATAAATAGCATCGTGACTGCCATAAAATTTTTCGATGCGTCCTACCTCAAAATAGCCCATCTTATTGTAAAACCCCTCCGCTTGAAAAGGCAGAGTCTCCAATTGCGAATGGGTACAGCCATGTTTTAGCCCTTCATTTTCTGCAGCTAAAAGTAGCTGTGTTCCATATCCCTTGCGTCTTAAATGTTCAGGCAGAGAAATTGTATCAATCATTAATAGCCTAATTCCCGGCCTCATCCAGGCCGTTACTCCGCCAACTACTTGATTATTTTCATCTCTTAGATAGATTGCGAATGATTTAGTCATAATGTGGCCGAAAAAGGGAGTATTGAATTTTGCAAGTCCCTTGCTTATGACAGCGGTATCCTCATCCTTCATTTCGTAGTCAACCTGGATTTTAAAACCACCTACTTTTATTGGTGCTTGTTCAGTTCTTAAAGAAAGAGCCGTAGGTAGTTCTTCCTTTTCTATTGTCTTCTTAGAAGAGGCGTAAACTTGTTGTAAGCAAAATCCCATAAGAATGCCAGCGCCAAAGTAGGCCCAATTTCTATTCTTTTTTGGGATTTGTCCTCTGCTTGAAGAGGAAAAGGTCCTTGGGAAGAGAGATGAGAGACCTTTCATGTCAGGTCTTTTGCGAAGAAGAAAACTTCTTACATTTGCCGGTGTAAAAAATTTCGCGGTACAAGATAGAATAGACATAGAGATTTCCTGTTAAAGTTCAGCGGAAAAATCTAAGCTGAGGTCAAATTTTTGTCAGCTAAAAATGTCTGGGAAGCATCTAAGCGGTTTTTTGCTGCACTTTCGGGGCACTTAAAAGAGAATGGCGAACAATCGCCTCAGGGAGATTTTCTGATGATTTTAGGTAATTCGATTCCCAAACGAGATAACGAGAATTAAAAAAGTCAGCCCTTAAATTGTGATGTGCATTCTCTTGTACAAGTTGCCTGGGAGGATCGAAAACCAATACTTGGACATCGTTGATTTTATTGATTTTTTCCCCAAGACATAAATTTGCTCCCCCTGAGAAATGGTGATCTTGAATTACGCCTGTAACTAATATTGAAGGCCTTTCTTTCCATTTTCCGCAAAAATCAACAATATCCTGCTCTACATCGGAAGCCCACCTTGACTTACTTACCAGTAAATAGAGTAGATAACCTAGGCGATATTTTTTGCTTGCTTCCCAGATGGAAGTTGGACCCCGATCAAAACAGATATGTTTCGGAAGAAGGTTTGGACTATCTGCTTGTTTGAGAGCGTTCGCTAAGAAAACAGTTCCCAATGAATGGGCAACTACTTGATCAATATTCCCAAACTCTACTTGCAAAGCCTTTAATGTCTCTAAAAGGATCAAGCTAGCTTCATCTAAGGTTTCAGGCTTAATATTGAGATTGTTTTCACTTACGATAATAAACCTTGCAGGAGGCAGAGGCTCTCCCTCATGCTCTGCATTTAAATAGGCAGCGAGATAGGGATGGATCCCTCCAATATTATTATAAATTGTCGTATAGATTCCTGGGACGTGAACAAAATTATAATAAAACTCGCCTCTCCGTTTTGTCTCTATAATCCTACAGGTAATCTCACAAGTTCCCCCATCTTTTAACTGAATGGGAAAAACTTTGTCCTCTGGGTGATCAAATACCTCTTTAATTCTTGCATGATCTTTTAGGTTAGGATCTACTGGCTTTGTCACATCCCAAAAATCACGGGCATAGGTCTCTTCGATTTGGAGCTGATCTCGCACCGATTTCATATTAGCGATGACCGACCACTTCAAAGGAAAAAAGAATGCATTACGGGCAACAGCGCTAATCGCATTACGAACAATGTGAACTATATAGAGATAATCGCAAAAGACAACATCATAGATTTGACACCAGATCGATTGAGTTTTTTGCGCTAATTCCTCGATTATTGATGGCTCTTCTTCCAATTCCGCATAACAAGGGAGATCACCTGAAGCGGATATGGATTCAACAGACATATAAACTCCCGGAAAAAAATGAATTTGGGGGCGGCCAGACTCGAACTGGCGAAGTCCGAAGACGAGGGATTTACAGTCCCTTGCAATTGCCACTATGCGACACCCCCAAAAATTGCTGGCGAAAGGACTTGAACCCTCAACCGCCTGATTACAAGTCAGGTGCTCTACCAGTTGAGCTACACCAGCAAAAAGAAGATGGATAATTTATAACAAAGAATCGCCTTTACTCTCAAGTTTACTGTTTTGTTTCAGTGGAAGTTTCAGTAGATTCAGGAGGAGCTTCTTTATTTTCTTTAGGCGGCGACATGGAAGCAGTAAAGGTTCTAGCAGAGCCTCCAGGATTTTGCACAACCGTGTTTTGAAAGAAAGAGGTCAGCTTATTAACACGGGGAGCAAGTGTAGAGGCCTGGTCTAGCTTTTGAGCTAGAAAACGCTTTCCAATCATCTTGCTTTCGCAGCATTTTTTGAACTTTTTGCCGGACCCACAAGGACAAGGGTCGTTTCTTCCTGTTTTTTTCATGAGTTTATTCCAAATAATCGCTAGTATTTTACCATGAAAGAGGTGCTTTTGTCTAGAAAGTCCTTGAGAATGCATAGAGGGAGATAATAACAAATTGCTGAACGTAAAAGACTTAAGCTTTCCAATAGCTAAACCTCCATGGACCCAATTGGGTAGACATCTTGAGAGTTTGACCCGAAAAGCTATCTATGAATTCCAGATGTTGGAGGGCATAGAGGCCGTTTCTATTGCCTTAAGCGGGGGAAAAGACAGCTTAACCCTTCTCTTCCTTTTGCATGCAATGATGGGCAAAGGACTGCCCCAGCTGCCTATTTATGCCATCCATGTGGATGGAGAGTTCTCCTGCGGACCAGGGATCAGTTTGGGATATTTGAAGGGAATCTGCAAAGAACTTGGAGTTGAATTTATCTCGGTAGTCTCCTCTAAAAAAAGGGAAGAGCTGGAGTGCTATAGCTGCTCAAGAGAGAGGCGTAGGCTGCTCTTTGAAAAGGCAATAGAGGTGGGAGCTCCAACGATTGCATTTGGCCATCATAGGGATGATTCAGTGCAGACCCTGCTCTTAAACCTTCTTCATAAGGGAGAGTTTGAAGCAATTTTACCGGTAGTCCCAATGCATGATTTTGGGATAAAGATCATACGGCCTCTCATCTACATTCCTGAAAATGAAATCAGAGAATTTGCAAAAATGTATGGTTTTACAAGAATTACCTGCATGTGCTCTGTTGGGCAGGATTCCAAAAGAAAAAAAGCAGACCTTCTTTTAGACAAACTGCAAGAAGAATTCCCTCATGCACGTGCGAATCTATTTCATGCTGCTCAAAAATTTGGTACTCAAAAAGCGCTGAAGAAGTAGAATATCTTCATATGCAAGTTACCGAAGTCATCATTTTCATAGTCTACTTTACTATTTTGATCGGCATAGCAGTCGTCACTTCGCGTAAGCAAAAGAGCAATACCGACTTCTTAATGGGAAATAGGTCTTTAAACTTTTGGCTGACCGCCTTATCTGCGCATGCAAGTGATATGAGCAGCTGGCTGTTTTTGGCCTATCCCGCGCTGATTTTCACCGGTGGGCTTTTCAATGTTTGGGCTGCGGTAGGTCTTACCTCTTTCATGTACTTGAACTGGCAGTTTATTGCTCCTAAGATCCGCACGATCACCGAACAGACGAATAGCCTGACTTTGAGCGCCTATTTTGAAAACCGCGTAGCAGATAAGTCGGGATCTATTCGTATCATATCCGCCATTGCGAACCTGCTTTTTTACACGATCTATATTTCCTCCGGGCTTATTGGGCTTGGCCTGCTTGTAGACTCCCTATTTGGAATTGATTATATCTTTGGGATCTCGCTTGGGCTTTTTATCGTTATGCTCTATGTATTCTTAGGGGGTTATAAGACGGTTGCCTGGATCGATCTTTTTCAGGGGTTTTTCCTTCTTGGGGTGATTATTTTCATTCCAGCATTCTTGCTGACTAAGATTGGGGGCATGAAACCTATTTTCGATGTGGCAAAAGCACATAACATCTCGTTTTCGCTTTTTCCCGATTTTAAGCCCCTTACCCTCTTAAAGATTATTTTCCTTGCCTGCGGGTGGGGACTGGGTTATTTCGGGCAGCCCCATATCATCACGAAATTCATGGGTATTAGAAAGGTCAGCGAAATCCGTTATTCTAAGTATTTAGGGATCAGCTGGCAGATATTGGCACTGACAGGAGCTAGCCTTGTAGGTCTTATCGGTATTTACTATTTTCCAACAGGTCTTGCCAATCCTGAGCTTTTAATACTAAAGATCGTTCAAGCTTTCCTTTTACCGCTTTTCGGAGGACTGGTCCTCTGTGCTATCCTAGCTGCAACTACCAATGTCATGGCTGCCCAGATCTTAGTGGTTGCTTCAAGCCTAGCCGAGGATTTTTATAAGAAATTGATCAACCGCGAAGCACCAGGGACGGAGCTTCTTTGGGTATCCCGCTTTAGCGTGATATTGATCTCGATCGTTTCCTATATCATCGCTCTCTTGAAGATCAGCACTATCTACGAGCTTGTTCTATATGCTTGGTCAGGGCTAGGGTCATCTTTTGGGCCCCTTTTACTAATTTCTCTTTATTCTACGAAGATCAACCGCTATGGCGCCCTTACAGGGATTATCGTTGGAGGGGTTGTAGGTGCAAGTTGGCCCTACTTCAACCGCTTTCTTTCGATTCAGGTGCCTGCCATGTTCCCCGGCTTTATCCTAAGCGCGTGTTCCATCTACCTAGTGTCTTATTTAACTAGAAATAAGATCCCAGTGGAAGTAGAGTCTTAGTTTGAGACTATTACATAACTTCATTTGCTTGTTAAAATTGCCCTTTTTTGCCCGGATATATTTTCCGGTCCTCGCCTAAACTCCGTCCCGCATATGTCTTCGGACCAGAAAATACACCGAACAAAAAATCATCAATTTTTCCAAGCAAAGCAAATTATGTAACAGTCTCAATTTCCCCTCTTCTTAATTCTATCAAATAAAGTACCTTATGAATTGTTAATGTTTTTTCTTTAATTAAAAAAATATTTTTATACAATGAGGTTTAGGGTCAAATATTTGATAGAGGATATTTATCATGAAAACATGTGATGTTTGCTGTTTAGTACTTTTAATTATCTCAGGCATTCTCTGGGGACTTATAGGTTTATTTAACTATAATGTCTTAGATGAATGGATGGGACCTTCGTGGTTAGCTAGACTCGTTGGCTTCATTTTCGGAGTAGCTGCGATACTAAGCTTTATCACCTTGAGAATCAGACGAAGAAAAGGCGCTTAAACGTTTTTTAGTAGAGCCGGGTGGCTATCTGGTTATCCGGCTTTTGTTTATTCCGTCTAATTGGGCTTTTTCTAGGATTTCCCGTATTCCCGGAATCTCATATAACCTAGCAAGTTCCAGAAAGAGCTTATTCGAAAGCTCAGAGTTTCTATCCACCTCAGACTCCCCTTCCCATTCCTGCATCTCTCTCAAATCAGCCATTAAAGAAGCAATTTTACGGTATTTTTTCTCAATTGAACTATAATGTTTTAAGGCCTCTTCTTTAGTATGGATTTTTTGCAATTCTTGAATAAAAGCCCTACAGACCTCCTCCCCTTCCGAGCGTAATTCTTCCTGGGAAGAGGGGGAGCAGCCTAGAATTAGAATGAGTAATAAACCCAGCCAAATCATGGAACCAATCCTAACATTTTCTTGAGAAAAAATGTTCTGAAAGAATAAACTGGCTCTACATTTTTGGGCGTATAGCTCAGCTGGTAGAGCTCCTGTCTTACACACAGGTGGTCATAGGTTCGAGTCCTGTTGCGCCCAATTTCCTGCGGGAGTAGTTCAATTGGTTAGAGCACCGCCCTGTCACGGCGGAAGTTGCGGGTTCGAGCCCCGTCTCCCGCGCTCTTCTAATAGCTGTTTTTTTTCTGTACAATCCAAATAATTACGTGTATCCTTTTTGCCATGAATGTATTGCATCCCCTAACAAAAACCTGGAAAGAGTATGTCCTAAGCTATTTTTGGATAGCTTTTGGGGCCCTGCTCGCTGCTGCCTCAATCAGGCTTTTCCTATTTCCCAATAATATCATCGACGGGGGTGTAGTAGGTATCTCGCTTATCTGCGCAAGGCTCTTTGGCGGCAACTACCTTTCCTTCTTCATGATCGTATTAAACATCCCCTTTATCTACCTCGCTTATAAGTTCATAAGGCGGACATTTGTCTTAAATATGATGATCGCAGTAGCCCTTTTTGCGGGGTTCCTTGCCCTTTTAGAGGCAGTCCCTCCCTTCACTAACGACCTTCTGGAGGTCATTGTGATCGGTGGAGGTATTCTAGGAGCAGGGACAGGCCTAATTATACGTAATGGGGGCTCTACCGATGGAACAGAGATCCTTGCAATCCTCATCAACCGTAAGAAGGGCTTTACCGTAGGCCAGATCATTCTTATCATCAACGTATTTATCTTTGGCGCCTATGGATGGATCTTCCACGATTGGCATATCGCCCTTCGCTCCCTCATGACCTATATCGTTGCCTTTAAAATGATCGATATTATTATCGCAGGTCTGGACGAGCTGAAATCGGTAATGATCATGTCCACAAAGCCGGACGCTCTTAGCAAGATCATTATGCATAAACTTGGGCTTGGCCTCACTATCCTCAAAGGAAGAGGCGGTTTTTCAGGAGAAGACCGAGATATCCTCCTTGTCATCGTTGAAAGGCTTGATCTTTCAGAACTTAAAGACATTGTCCTTCGCGAAGATCCCCTTTCTTTTATGGCCATCGAAAATCTTAACGAAGTGGCCTATGGAAAAGGGCTGGGTTCATCCCATCATCAAAAAATTCGAAAAAAAGCTAAGTAGAATCGCTTTATTCTAAATTTGCCAAGTATTCGCCATACTCGTTTTTGTAGGATTTTGCCTGATTGCGTAAATCCTGAAGAGAGATATAACCCATGCGATAAGCCACCTCTTCAATACAGGCAATCTTAATCCCTTGCCTCTCTTGAATGGCTTGGATGAAAAGAGATGCCTTTTGGAAAGCATCAAAGGTACCAGTATCTAGCCAAGCATAGCCTCTGCCTAATAGCTTGACCTGGAGCTTATTTTTTTTCATGTAGGCGAGATTCAGATCGGTAATCTCCAGCTCGCCTCTTTTGGAGGGTTTTAGAGATTCTGCGATGGTGCAGACTTCAGAATCATAAAAATAGAGGCCAGGTACAGCGAAGTTTGATTTAGGGACCAATGGTTTTTCTTCAATCCCAATTGCTTTTTGGGAAGAATCAAATTCCACAACACCATATCGTTCGGGATCTTTGACATGATAGCCAAAGATACAGGCGCCATCTTTCAATGTTGCGCACTCTAGAAGAATATCGGAGAGATGGGGGCCATGAAAAATATTGTCCCCTAAAATAAGAGCGACGGGAGAATGATTTATAAACTTCTTTCCGAGAATAAATGCTTGGGCAAGACCTTCCGGTTTTTCTTGGACCTGGTACTTTAGTTTTAATCCCAGATGAGAGCCGTCTCCAAAGAGCTTTTCAAATCTGGGAGTATCAGAAGGAGTAGAGATGATCAATATTTCTCGGATGCCTGTTTGCATCAGAGTAGAAAGAGGATAAAAGATCATTGGCTTATCGTAGATAGGAAGAAGCTGTTTACAGACAGCAAACGTCGCAGGATAAAGGCGGGTTCCGTGGCCGCCAGCAAGGATGATTCCCTTCATGAACTCTAAATTAGTTATTTCTTTTCAAAAGTACAGCCTTGACTGATCAAGGAGTCAATATACTCTAGAGTATAGTTATGCTCTAAGAAGCGTTTATCTTCCAGCATATATTGATGGAAAGGGATGGTAGAATGCACTCCTGAGATATGAAACTCACGGAGCGCTCTTTTTAATTTACGGATCGCATCTTCTCTGTCTTTGCCTTTGACAATGAGTTTGGCAATGAGAGAATCATAATGCGGAGGAATGCGGTATCCGGAATAACAGGCGCTGTCCACACGGACATGGGGCCCACCGGGAGGAATATAATAATCTAGCGTGCCGGGAGATGGAGAGAAGCCGTCTTTTGGATTTTCAGCATTGATCCGGCATTGAATGACATGGCCTTTAAACTCGATATCTTTCTGCTTAAAACGCAGCTTTTCTCCTCTTGCAATGCGGATCTGCTCCTGGACTAGGTCAATGCCTGTCAGCTCTTCGGTCACGGTGTGCTCTACTTGAATACGAGTATTCACTTCCATGAAGTAGAAATTGCGCTCTTCATCGAGCAAGAACTCTACCGTCCCTACGGAATAGTATTTGGCTTCTTTCACGATAGCAACTGCCGCCTGCCCAATCTTTTTTCTTAGGCTGTCGGTCAATAAGGGGCTGGGTGTTTCTTCAATTAGTTTTTGCCTTCTTCTTTGGATCGAGCAGTCACGCTCCCCTAAATAGGCATAGTTTCCAAACTTATCGCCAATAATTTGTATTTCCACGTGACGTGGGTTGACGATCATCTTTTCAAGATAGACATCTGGATTGTTGAATCCCGCTTCGGCCTCGGCTTTTGCAGCGACAAATTTTTTGGCAAATTCCTCTTCAGCATATGCGATCCTAATCCCTTTGCCGCCGCCGCCGCCGGCAGCTTTGATAAAGATGGGATAGCCAAGTTTCCTTGCAATCGCAAGCCCGGTA
The DNA here is from genome assembly GCA_035478555.1 of Chlamydiales bacterium. Classification (GTDB taxonomy): domain Bacteria; phylum Chlamydiota; class Chlamydiia; order Chlamydiales; family SM23-39; genus DATIJO01. The sequence goes on along the minus strand of DATIJO010000124.1, from coordinate 1,610 downwards.
TCAACATCAGGCACAATGCCATCAGATCCTGGAATAATAGGGCATTTTACTTTTTTAGCGATGGCCTTGGCTTGAGCTTTGTTGCCGAGAAGATGAATGGCCTCAGCAGAGGGTCCAATGAACTGAAGGCCGCAGCTTTCACAAATTTTGGCAAAGTTCTCATTTTCACTCAAAAAGCCGTAGCCGGGATGGACAGCATCAGCACCTGTGATCTCACAGGCAGAGATGATATTGGGTATTTTTAGATAGGATTTACTAGAAGGCGCTTCCCCTATGCAAATCGCTTCATCGGCAAGGAGCACATGGAGAGCTTCCGCGTCAGGCTCTGAATAGACAGCAACTGTCTGCAGACCCATATCATGGCAGGCCCTGATGACCCTAACAGCTATTTCTCCACGGTTTGCAATTAAGACTTTCTGCATGCCTATACAATCCTCATGATCTTAGTGCCAAACTCTACGGGGTGGGTATTATCTACCATAATTTCAGCGACCACTCCTGTTGCTCCTGCTTTGACTTCATTCATGACTTTCATAGCCTCAATGATGCAGACCACAGTGTTCTCTTGCACGCGGTCGCCCACTTTGACAAATGCAGGCTGATCGGGAGCTGCAGAAGCATAATAGGTCCCTACCATCGGCGATGTGACAAATTTTCCAGGTTTCACTGCTTGAGCAGGCTTGGATGCTTTATGTTCTTCATGCATTTCCTGTTTTGCGGGGGCAGCGTGATGCACAGATGGAGCTGGAGGCGGCAGAGCTTCCACTCTTGTAGGGGGCGCTTTTTCTAATTGAAGTTCAAAATCCCCTTTTTTATAGACAATTTTATGTAAACTGCACTTCTCTAAAAATTGAATAAGATCTTTGATTTCTTCCAATTTCATTGTTAGACCCTTTGTATGTATTCGTTCGCGTGGGTATCTACTTTAATGATATCTCCGGATTCAATGAATAGCGGTACGTTCAGTTTAGCGCCTGTTTCAAGAACGGCTTTTTTAGTGGTATTGGAAACTTGCATTTTGTCTTCTTCTGCAGCTTCTACTTTCACTACCATCAGCTCAAGGAATTGAGGTAGCTCTACCGAAAAGATCGTGTTCCCGTAAAACATCGCTTTTAGCTGAATCCCCTCTTTCAGATAATGGATCTTGTCTCCCAGCACTTGAGAAGAAACGGGGACCTGCTCCAAGTTCTCAATATCTAAAAAGATATACTCTTTTCCTTCCGGATAGAGGAATTCTAAAGTATGGTCGACCAAAGAAACTTCTGCAATCTCTTGTCCCAATTTAAAGTTCTTTTCAATGATCTCATCAGTAACGAGATTGCGAAGCTTGGTTTTGACAAAAGGGGTACCTTTTGCCACCGTTACTCGGACGCTAGACTCTACTCGGTAGACCTTTCCGTCTAAACTGATTGTCATTCCAGGAGTGATTTGATTACTAGTAGTCATAAATACCTATGAATATGGGAGATTATTTGTTTGATTTCCGATAAATCGGAAATCGCATAATCCACAGCATCTTGGCGGCTATCATATTGAAGACCGCGCCCCCAGCGCATTTGGATCGTTCTAAAGCCTAATTCCTTCGCGGGGACAAGGTCTAGACTTACACG
>DATIJO010000123.1:0-4638 GCA_035478555.1 Chlamydiales bacterium | reverse complement strand
ATCTCTTAATTCCCTTCTATCTGCGTAATCCAATAATCCCCTGATATGTTCGATCAGATCTTCCACCAAAACTGGATCATCTCCTTTGTTACTTCCTTTTTCCCTTATTCTTTCATCCCATTTGGAGGTATTAGGCCATCTAGGATGATGAGGTTGGAGAACGCCTTCAATATTGCCATCTGCATCTAAGGCAAAAATCTTTTTTAAGCGAGCTTGATCACACTTTGCTAGATATTCCTTAGATGGATGACCGATTTGATCAAGGATTGAAAGAGCATGCAGTCTAACAGCTTCGATGCTATCACTATCCCTTGGGAAAAGATGTTCACCTAAATACAATTCAATAAGCGTACAGCCCCAGCTCCAAAGATCTGTCATCGGATTATCGGTTAAAGGGTATCCTAATAGCATTTCAGGAGCTTGATAAGGACGTGTTCCAATGACCGCATTTGGCTGTGATAGCTTAGGATCATCGAAGGAACAAGAAAGACCGTAGTCGAAAATGGCGAGATGCTGAGGACCGACCTCCCAAGATAAATTACTAGGTTTAATGTCATTATGCGACTTTCCAATCTTTTGCATTCCTGTAAAATATCCTACTCCTTGGTGAGCCATAGAACGGAGTTGGTCTAAAGGCAACGTTGTTCCATGAGGCAATACTTGGTGTTTCGGCATAACAATATTCATATGGGGATTTCGTTTATCAGGAGAAGAGGTAAAGATTTCAATTGGAATTACTGAATGAGGAACATGGTTTCTTTGTATGACTCCAAATGTTTCAGCTTCTCTTTCAGCAGTTTTATCTTTATCCTGCGTCTTAATTACAACATCCATGCCTGATGATGGATGGGTTGCTGGATAAACTTTTCCATAGGATCCTTTGCCAATCCTATCGCCCTGTATTTGATAACTTATTTTCCTTCGATCTTCCCGGAAAGCCTCTATTACTTTAAGAGCTTCATAAAGATTTCGTGCGTCAATCTGTGTTTTTAAGCTTCCAGCCAGCCTAAACCCTATTTTCGCTAAAGCAGCATTTGCTGTTTTAGGACTTGAAGGAGAGCCATCTACAGGATGGATGGCATGGATTGCATCTGTGACGCATGCAACATCAAATCTAGCTCTTTCCAAAGCTTCGGCTGCAATTTGTAGTCTACCGGCTTCTAGCGCCTTTCTAAGATCTCCTAGCAGATAAACACCTAGCTTACCTATAGCCGCTTTTGCCCTCTTCATATCAGCCAAAGGTCTTCCTTCTTCAGGTTGAATGGCAAGCATCGCTTCTTTTAAATGAGAAATGTCGGTTCTGCATCCATCCAAGGCAATCTTGGCCTGGGATAAGTTTCTTGCAAAAAGCGCAACTTTTAGATCTCCAACAATATAGACTCCTAAACTAGTTATTGCTCTTTGTGCTCGGGCAAGATCAGGCATCACTTTTATTGCTAGCTGCAGCTTGGAAATATCTCTTCTGTAATTTTCTAATACAACAATTGCATTATTGATATTTTTTGCATCAATTTCTGCCCTAAGCTCAGGAAACATTTCGACACCTAATCGATTGACAGCAGCTTGCGCAGCTTCATCATCTTCAGCATCGAATGCATCTAACAGACAGATCACGTCATTTCTACCCTTTTCTAAAGCTACTAATGCTGCTGAATAGTCCCCTCTTCTGATTGCTATTTCTAAATCCCCTACTAAATAAGCCCCTAATTTTCTTATCGCCCTGTCAGCTCTCTCGAAGTAATCATGTTCTAACCTATTCATTGCTTGATGCAATAAGCTAAGCGTCCTTATAAGATCTTTTGCTCCTTCAATATCAGCTGCATTAATTTTAGCTCTTAGCTCCGGAATAATAGGAAAGTCCAAAGTTTTTAAAATTTTTTTAGCTCTTTCTTTGTTAGCTTTCGCTTTTTCGCTACCGGGTTCAACGCCTTTTTCGTGAAGAATGCGCATGGCTTTCTCAAAGTAATACAATGTATTGATACCGTTAAAACAACCTAATAGGTCCGTAGAAACATTGTGTATTTGACGCTGAGCTACAAGATTGACAGGGCGAGCTACTGATACTGCAGAAGCTGGCTGCGATTGAACTGGCGCGTCTAGTTCCGGATGATCGGGACCTACATCCATTGCATGGGTTTGTTTTTCATCCTTTCCTGAAGGTTTTTCATCTTTTCCCGAAAGGTGATGAACCCTTGCCGCGCTAACTGGAAGAACTCCTGCCATAATAAATCCTAAATTAATTTTGCAATTATTTTACATGAAAATTGAATTAAAATAAAGAAATAATAATTTATATAATAATAAAAATTTTAATTGTCATTTTGGGCTAAAATTGCGAGACTATCAGGCTGGATCTTCTGGAGGTGGAGCCGTAGGCCCGGCTTTTTCTACTACAGCTTGCAACTGATGTCCATCTCTATCGCCGTCTCGATCTTTTTGACGCTCTAATTCTCTATCCAGCGGTCCCAACCTGGGGCTTAAAAGAGGCACTGCTGGAGGAGGAGCCATAGGCCCGGCTTTTTCTACTCCAGCTTGCAACTGATGTCCATCTCTATCGCCTTCTCGATCTTTTTGACGTTCTAATTCTCTATCCAGCGGTCCTAACCTTGGACTTAAAAGAGGCACTGCTCCCGCAGCTTGTGAAGTTTTCCCCGGCGGATTTCCTAATGCTGAGGAGAGTTCTGCCATCCTTTGATGGCGCCCTTGTGGGGAGCGTGCAGGAGGAGGGTTCATAGATCCATCTCTATCCTCGTCTCGATACTTTTGACGCTGCAATTCTCTATCCAGCTGTCCCCAGGAAGGACTTAAACGTACAACATGCTCTTCTCTTGGATTTGGTTTCTTATCTTTTTTCTCTTCTTTATCAAATTGAAGTCTTCTTTTTGCTAGCAGTGGAGCATAGGCAGCAGTTGTAGACTGGCTAGCAGGTTGCGATGCGGATGCCGCTGATGGAGCTGGAAGAGTTGGATGTAATCCGGACATTAAGTCAACTTTAGGTCGAAGAGGCGAGATCTTAAGCGGCTTCCTTTTGGGGAATCCAAAATCTACCCAATCGTCCTCATTAATCACAATATCTCGAGTTCCAATTGGCTTGCTTTGTTCATAAAGAGTGATTCGGAATTTTCCTGTAGGAGATGGAGCTTGTAATGGGATATGAAGACAAGAGAAGGGCATTCCTCCTTTTATGGTAAGGAGAGGCGGAGTAGAATCAGTGGCATCTGCTGGGTAAATCTGAACCACTTGATCCGGGTGAAGGGTTTCTTCAATATGCATTGAGATATTAGGATAAAAATCAACTTCTCGAAGCTCCCTGCTACCCGCATAGGTCATTAATCCTTCAATGTGATGGATCAATGCCTCTAACCTGGTTAAATCATCTCCCTGGGATTTTGCTAAGGCCCTCATTCTTTCTTGCCATGGAGTTGGATCAAGACGAGGAAGATGAGGCTTTTTAATAATAAGCTTTCCATCTGCATCTCTTTTCGGTCTACCATTCTCCATTTCATAAATTTTTGCTAAACGGGCAGGACGGCACTGAGCAAGATACTCCTCAGGCGGATCTCCTATTTGATCTTGCCAAGCAAGTATGTGCTGTCTGATGCCTTCTATTGTATTGTCATTACAGGGAAAAAGGTACCTGCCTAAATAGAATTCAACCAGAGTGATCCCCCAACTAAAGTAGTCCATTGTTCTGTCCAATGGATATCTACCTAAAAGAACTTCAGGAGCTCTCCAAAAAGCAGTATGAAGTTGTGTTGCGGTATTTGATAATTTCGGATCGTCTGTAGAGCATGCCAGACCGAAATCAAAAAAAGAAAGATAATGAGAAGAGCGCTGCCAACTCATATTGGACCTCTTTAGATCATTGTGCATCATGTTGATTCGCTGCATTCCTCTTAAAAAGGCTTCTCCTTGAAACGCCATCGAACAGATTTCATTTAAGGGTAGCACTACTCCATCCTTAATAACCGTGTGTTTAGGCATGACAATATTCGTGTGCTTTACTTTGTCAGGCGACGTGTCATAGACTTCTAAGGAATAAACTACGTGAGGGACGCCATGTCTATGCAAAAGAGCAAGAGTTTGAACTTCTTTTTTATCTAGCTTAGTTTGTTTGATGGCAACAGGCGTGCCAGATCTATGAGTTCCTGCAAATACATCTCCGTAAGATCCCTTACCTAGCCTTTGACCTTTTGTATAGCTGAGCTTTCTACTATCTTCTCTTATTAAGTCCAAAACTTCGACACAGTGGATGAGATTGCGGGACTCTACAGCTTCTTTTAAAAGACCCTCAAACTTCATCTGCAATTTTGATAAGGCAAGGGCAGCTTTGTCAGGATCGGGTTTAATCTTTTTATCTTTGGGCCTTATGGCAAAAATGGCTTCCTGCAAACAAGAAATATCAGTTCTGCAGTCATCTAATGCTTCTAAACAGACTCCCAAATCACGTGTCTCTAATGCTCTTTCCAGGCATCTATTTGGATGAACGCCCAACATTTTTAAGGCTGATTGTACTTTTACTGTGTCCGGCCATATCCTTTCACCCTCAGGATGAAAAGCATTGATTGCCTCCCTAAGATGAACATGGTCTTTTCTTCTTGCTTCTAATACTTCAACTGCTTGATTTAGACTTCCTTT